>CAIVDX010000169.1 GCA_903904805.1 uncultured Rhodospirillales bacterium | reverse complement strand
TAGCTGACGAAATATTCCACCGCGTTGTCGGGGAAGAACGACTTCATCTCGGCATATAGCTGCGCGGCCCAGGTCTTGTTCGGCGCCCGCACCAGCGCCGGCCGCTGCACCCGCTCGATCACCTTGGCCATGGTGAAGGTCTTGCCCGAGCCGGTGACACCCAGCAGCACCTGATCCCGCTCGCCCGCCTCCAGCCCGGCGACCAGCGTCTCGATTGCCGCGGGTTGATCGCCGTTGGGCGCAAACTCACTCTGCACCCGAAACGGCCGCTGCATCGGCCGCACCGGCTGCTTGTCAGGAATGAACAGGACCGGCGGCGATGACGGACGGGAGAGCATGGCGGAGAGATGGCGCGACAGAAGGTGGAAGGCAAGGCCAGGGCTCTGCCCCAGACCCCATGTGTTTGGCGTGCGGGCAGGGGCCGGTGGCCCCAATGGGGTCCAGGGGCAACGCTCCTGGCCTTGCCTTCCCCCCTTCCTCACGCCATTGCTCCGCCATGCTCATCCGTCCGACGTCGCCGTGGTTCACGGTCTTTCTCGCCGCGCTTGTCGGAATGCCGGCATTGTCGATTGACATGAGTTTGCCTGGTCTTTCGATCATCACCGGTGCTTTGGGGGTGCCGATCGGCTCGGGCAGTCTGATGTTGACCACGCTGCTCACCGGCTTTGGCGGCGCGCAGCTGATTTTCGGCCCGGTGGCGGACCGGTTCGGGCGGCGGCCGGTGTTGTTGGCGGGGTTGGTGTTGTTCGCGCTCGCGGGTGTGGCCTGTGCGGTGGCCACCGGGTTCGGCTGGCTGCTGGTGGCGCGGGCGGTGCAGGGGATCGGGGCGGCCGCCGGCACGGTGTTGGCGTTCGCCATGGTGCAGGATTGCTTCGAGGGTGAGGCGGCGCGGCGGCGGATTGCGACGATCAACACGGTGATGGCGCTGGCGCCCATCGTCGCGCCGATCATCGGTGCGTTCGTGCTGGGGATTGCGGGCTGGCGCGGGATTTTCGCCGTGTTGGGCGGGTTTGGTACGCTGCTGCTGGCGGTGACGGCGCTTGGCTCGGCGGAGACGATCAGGGCGACCAATCCAAACGCCCTGCGGCCCTCAGGATTGCTGCGGAGCTATCGACGGGCGGTGACGCATAGGGTGGCGTTCGGCAACACGCTCGTTGGCGCCTTGGGGTTTGGCAATCTGTTCTCGTTCATCTCGGGCTCGCCGCTGGTCTATGTGGACCAGTTGGGTGTGTCGCGACCTGGCTTCGCGTTGATCTTTGCCGGCGCCTCGGCCGGGCTGATGGTGGGCTCGTTGCTGGTGGGTCGGCTGAAGCGTGGGGGCGCGCTGATGGTGTTGGGGATGGCGATCTGTGTGCTGTCCGGCGCGGGGCTGCTGGGGCTGCATGTGGCCGGCGCCTTCACGGTGCTGCCGTCGGTGGCGCTGCTGGTGCTGAACGCCTTCGGCTGCGGCTTTATCTTCCCCAACGCGACGCATGGGGCGATCGCGCCGTTCCGTGACATGGCGGGTGTCGCCTCGGCGGTGAGCGGCGCGGTGCGGATGGCCGGCGGCGCTGCAGCGAGCGCGGTGCTGAAGCCGCTTTATGATGGCACGCCGCTGGCGATGAGCCTGGGGATCTTCGGCTCGTCGGCGTTGGCGGTGCTGGTCTGGCTGCTGATGGTGCGTCCAGGCGTGGGGCGGGCGGGCCTCTAGAAGGGCTCGGGGATGAATTTCCAGGGATAATCGGGCTCAATATAGCCCTTGGGCCCGCCGCGCTTGGGCAGCTTCACCTTCGGGCGGTCCACCTTGCTGTAGGGGATGTGCTTCAGCAGATGGCTGATGGTGTTCAGCCGGGCCCGCTTCTTGTCGTCGGAGCGGACAACATACCAGGGCGCCCAGGGTGTGTCGGTTTCCATGAACATCTCGTCGCGGGCGCGGGAATAGTCATACCAGCGCTCGTAGCTGGCCAGGTCCATGGGGGAGAGCTTCCAGGTCTTGCGGCCGTCCTCGATGCGGCCCTCGAGCCGACGGGTCTGCTCGGTCTGATTCACCTCCAGCCAGTATTTCAGCAGGATGATGCCCGAATCGATGATCGTGCGCTCCATGCCGGGCACCGCGCGCAGGAACGCCTTCGATTGCTCCTCGGTGCAGAAGCCCATCACGCGCTCCACGCCGGCGCGGTTGTACCAGCTGCGGTCGAAGATGGTGATCTCGCCGGCGGCGGGCAGGTGCTGCATGTAGCGCTGCACATAGAGCTGCGATCTCTCACGCTCGGTGGGGGCGGGCAGGGCGACGGTGCGGAACACGCGCGGGCTGACCCGTTCGGTGAGCGCCTTGATGGTGCCGCCCTTGCCGGCGCCGTCGCGCCCCTCAAAGACCACGCAGATCTTCGCGCCGGTCTCCTTCACCCAATATTGCAGCTGGACGAGTTCGGCCTGCAGGCGGGCGAGCTCGTGTTCGTAGGGCTTGCGCTTCATCGCAGGCGGATCGATGGGCTCGTCGATCGGCGGCGGCGTGGTGACGACGACCGACACCTGCTCGGTTTTTTTCTTCTTCTCCTTGTTGCCCTTGGCCATTCCTGTCGCTCCCTGTCCGGCCGTTCGGCCCATGGCGAGAGTGGGCGGCGCGCGGGGCGGCGTCAAATTTCCGCAACATCGGGTGCCTCGACACGGCGCGGCCGGGTGGCTTTACTCCGGCGAAACAGGGAGAGACGCCATGACGGACATCG
>CAIVDX010000168.1 GCA_903904805.1 uncultured Rhodospirillales bacterium | reverse complement strand
GCGCGCCGATGCGGATCGTGCCATGGGCAATCTCAATCTTATCAAGACCGGGGATATTGCCGAGATCGACGAGCATTGTCGGTGACCCCAGGCGGAAGGCGAGGATGGGGATCAGGCTCTGCCCCCCGGCGAGGGCCCGCGCGCCGGGGTCGGCGGCCAGCAGGTCGATCGCGGCCTGCAGGCTGGTCGGCGCTTGATAATCGAAGTTTGGAAGTTTCATTGTGCACTCATCATCATCTCGGGTTGCGCGCGGGCGACCGCGGCGCGCAGCGCGTGCAGCTGGTGCAGACAGGCGGCATCGAATTCCTCGTTGAGCACGCGCGGGCGCGGCAGATCGACCATCTGGCGCTCGATCACCTTGCCCGGGCGGCCGCCCATCACATAGACGACATCGGCGAGATACAGTGCCTCGCGCAGATCATGCGTGACCATCATCGCGGTGAAGCCCTCATCCATCCACAGCGCCTGCACCGCGGCCCATAGGCCCTCGCGGGTGAAGGAATCCAGGGCCGCGAAGGGCTCATCGAGGATCAGGATGCTGGGATGATGGATCAGCGCGCGGCAGAGATTGGCGCGCTGCTGCATGCCGCCGGAAAGCTGCCATGGGTAGCGGCCCTCGGCGCCGGCGAGGCCCACCGAGGCGAGCAGTCGCGTGGCGTCGTCGAGGCAGCCAGCGCGGTCGGCGCGCAGCCGGGCGCGATGCTCGGGCACCACTTCCAGCGGCAGCAGCACATTGCGCAGGGTGGTGCGCCAGGGCATCAGCATCGGGGTCTGGAACGCCATGCCCACACCGCGGATGGGTCGGGTCACCGGCCTGCCATCCACGCTGACCTGGCCGGTGGTCGGGCGCATCAGCCCGCTGACCAGGCGCGTGAGGGTGGATTTTCCGCAGCCGGAGGGGCCGACGATGGCGGCGAACTGGCCACGCTCGATGGTCACGTCGAGCCGGTCCACGGCCAGGACCTGCTCGCGGTCCTGCTCGAACACGACCGAGACGTTGCGCACGTCGATGAAGGAGTGTGGGTTCATATGGCGGCACGATAGCAGCGCGCGGCAGTCTGGCAACGCCGGTGCGTCGGCCCAGTCAGGCCAAGCGACACCGCGATCCCCGAGCATTCTCGATATTCGCGGCCGTGTGTCTGCGCAAAATCGCCGTTGTGCTGGTCGCGTGCCATGGTTAGCGTTGCGCGAAGCTGCGGGAGGCATTGCGATGACCATGACGGTGACCAAACTTTCCCCCAATATCGGCGTGGAGATCGGCGGGATCGATCTGCGCGAGCCGGTCGACGCGGGCACCGCGGTGCGGATCAAGGAGCTCTGGCTCGAGCATGTGATCCTGCTGTTCCGCGACCAGCAGATCAGCCAGGCCGATCTGCGTCGGGTAACGGAAATCTTCGGCCCTATCGGCAAACTCTCCCGCCCGAAGGCGTTCCGCCCGGTTGGCTTCGAGCGGCTGCTGGACGACATAATGCTGATCTCCAACATCCGCGAGAACGGCGAGCCGATCGGCGCGCTGCCGGATGGCGAGATGATGTTCCATCACGACATGATCCACGCCGAGGTGCCGCATAACGCCACCTGTCTGTATTCGGTCGAGGTGCCCTCGGTTGGCGGCAACACCATTTTCGCCAATGGGTATGTCGCGTATGAGACGTTGCCGGCCGACGTGCGCGAGCGGCTGGAGGGGCGGCGGGCGTTCCACCATTACGCCTATGGCACGGTGCAGCGCGGCGATCCGAACAAACAGGCCATCGCCGCCTTCGCCGAGAGCAGCCATCCGGTGTTCCGCACGCATGATGAAACCGGCCGCAAGGCGATCTATGTGAACCGGCTGATGACCGAGGCGATAGACGGGCTTGACAAGGACGAGAGCGATCGGCTGCTGGGACTCCTGTTCGACCACGCCGAGAAGCCCGAGTTCCAGTATGAGCATGTCTGGCGGCCGGGCGATCTGGTGGTGTGGGACAATCGTTGCTCGATGCATGCGCGCACGGATTTCTCTGCGGGCGAGCGTCGGCTGCTGCTGCGCACCACCGTGTCGGGCGATGTGCGGCCCTACTGAACCGGGCTGGCACGGGTGATGCTTGGTGTTGGTGGAATCCGAGGAGTGACCGCGATGAGATTTCTGCGCCTGCTGCCCTTGTTGATGCTCGCCGCCATGCCGGCGCATGCGCAAAGCGCGCTGTCGCTGTCGAAGGTGAAATTCTCGCTCGACTGGGTGGTGATCGGCGTGCACCTGCCCTATTCGGCGGCGCTGGCGCATGACGAGTTCAAGAAGAACGGGCTCGATGTGACGATCGATCGCGGCTATGGCTCGGGCGATACGATCGCGAAGGTTGGCAACGGCGTCTATGATTTTGGCTATGCGGACGCCAACCTCATCATGAAGTGGAACCACGACAATCCCAACGCCAAGGTGGTTCTGGTCTATCTGACCTATGATGGCGGCCAGT
>CAIVDX010000167.1 GCA_903904805.1 uncultured Rhodospirillales bacterium | reverse complement strand
GTCGCCTCGTCCAGGATCAGGATGCGCGGATCGTGGATCAGGGCGCGCGCGATAGCCAGGCGCTGACGCTGGCCGCCAGACAGATTAGGTGAGCCTTCCTCGATCATCGTCTCGTAGCCTTCCGGCATCCGCTCGATGAATTCCTCCGCACCGGCAAGCCGGGCGGCTCGCACCGCATCAGTCAGGGTCAGCCCCGGCCGTCCGGCGATGATGTTGTCTCGCACGCTGCCGCGGAACAGGAAATTGTCCTGCAGCACCACGCCGAAGCTGCGTCGCAGATGAGCCAGATTGATTTCCCGCAAGTCGCTGGCGTCGATCTTGATCCGGCCTTCGTATTCCCGATTGATGCCCTGAAGGAGCCGGGTAACGGTCGATTTTCCCGAACCGCTCCGCCCGACCACTCCCAGCGTTGTTCCCGCGGGAATTTCAAAGGTGACTCCGTCCAGCGCGCGCTGGCGCGAACCGGGATAGCTAAATTCCACGTCCTCGAACGTGATCGATCCCTCGAAGCGCGGCCGAAGTCCCGCGCCGGGGGCAAGCGATTCCGGCCGATTGTTCAGCACCATCGCCGCCATGCCGACGGCTCCGCGCACCTCTTCCAAATCCTCGAGCAGGCGGGCAATTCCAGCCATGGGCGTGGCCACGCGGGCGCTCAGCATCATGAACGCGATCAACGCACCCGAACTCACCGCCGCGGCGCCGCCCGATGTGGTAGCCGTCACCGCGAGATAGGCGCCCACCAGCAGCACGCCTCGCTGCATAAAGAATTCAAGTGGCGTTACCAAGGTTTGCGGCCAGTTGCTGATATCGCCCAACGCCCGACGCCATGAAGCAGCGTCAGCTGTCCGCCGGTCCCAGGCCTCGCGCTGCTGGGGCTCCAGGGCAAGCGACTTCACCGTGCGGATACCATGTACGCTCTCGACGAGGACCGTGTTCTTCTGGATTTCGGCAGACTGCCAGCGGCTATAAACGCGCCGAACCGGCTTCAGATAAATCACGATGATCAGACAGATCAGACCGGCCGCGGCCAAAACCATCCAAGTGAGTGTAGCGCTCAGCCAAAACAGGATCGGCAGTAGAACCAGCAGCGTCACGAGATCGAGGATCGTCGTCATCAGCTTGCCGGTAATGAAATCGCGTATCTTTCCGATCTGGCCGATCTGATACATGATCGCACCGGTCTGGTTGCGCTCAAAATAGTCCATCGGCAAGCCCAGGAGCCGTTTGAACACGTGCAAATTCAGCTTGGTGTCGAGCCGCGTCGCCACGACCTGAATCAACTGCCGGCGGATATAGCCGAGCCAGGTTTCATAGATCGCCGCGACTATCAGCATCAGCGAGATCATGACCAACGTGTTCATGCTCTGGTAATTGATCACCTTGTCGATCACCACCATCACCAGCAGAGGTGGCAGAATCGCCAGGATGCTCACCACCAGCGACGCAAGGAAGATGTCGCGCAGCGTCTTTTTTTCGCGCCAGACCATCCGTGCCAGCCAGCCGAAGCTGAACGGCTCGTCGTCCATCGTGCCGCCGCGTTCCACCCGAACCAGGATCACCTCGCCCGACCATACCTGCGAGAGGCGCAACTCATCGACCGCGATTCCGTCGGCGTCCACCGTCGTCGTGGGATCTCGCAGCCAGAGTACATTGCGCGCCGGGTCGGCCCGAACCATCATCGCGGCACTGCCGTCTTTCAGCAGCAACACCACGGTCCCAGAGGTCTGCATGTTAATGAGTTGGCGCCACCCCAGCCGTGTCGCTCGCGCCCACAGCCCGGTGTTGCGAACCCACTCCACCAGAGCCGCGGGTGGCGGTGTTGTACCGCGCGGGAGCCGCAGCTCCTCGCGATCGAGCTCGACGCCGTGATAACGGGCGGCCGCAATCAGCGCCATCAGCCTGATCTCAAGCGCGCTGGTCTGTCCGGTGGCCGCCGCGCCAATCGGGGCGCCAGCTGCCTGGGTGCTGGTATCGTCGGAACTCAAAACCCTTACCCCTTTGCGAGGAAATCTGTCCGCCACACTCCGGCCGCCGGTCACCATGCCCGACAGACCTTGGCATTGATGCTGGTGCGGTCCGCATCGCCCTGGCTGACTTTATTATACACCATAGGCACCGCAGTGCAGCATACCCGACCTGATTCATTTTAGCAGGTTGCGGGTAACTGCCCAGGTGGCTCGGCCCAGCTACGCCAATCGTAATCGGCCAATCAGCCTGAACGGATTGCTCATCAAGGTTTCAAGCAAGCTCCATCCTTGCTTCCTCGCGGTGGAGAG
>CAIVDX010000166.1 GCA_903904805.1 uncultured Rhodospirillales bacterium | reverse complement strand
TCCGCCGCGACGACACGCAGATCAAGCCCGACGGGCGATTTCGGCGTGCTCAACCCCAAGGACCCCGGGTCGGTTGCTCGGAGGCGGCAGCGCCCGTCGACGGCACTCGCCAGCCGGCCCGCACCGTCGTGGCAGCGGGCGCGGCCGGCGACCTGCCCCAGGGGGAGGCGGTAGCTGGCTCGGCGGGCCGCGCCGGCGGCCCCATTTCGCTCGCGAGGCGCTGCAGCGCCGCGATACGGTTCTCGGTATCCGGATGCGTTGAAAACAGATTATCCACAGGCGCTCCGGACAGCGGGTTGATGATGAACAGGTGCGCCATGGCCGGGGCCTCGCGCGCCGGCTGGTTTGGCACGGTATGGGCGGCCGATGCAATCTTCCGCAAGGCTGAAGCCAGCGCCAGCGGATCGCCCGAAATCTCGGCCCCGCCACGATCCGCCTCATACTCCCGCGTCCGGCTCACCGCCATCTGCACCATCACCGCGGCAACCGGCGCCACGATCATCGCGACGAGCGAGCCAATCCCGCCAAACGGCGAGTTCGAATTGCGGCCGCCGAAGAAAAACCCGAACTGCGCCAGCATGCCGATGGCGCCTGCAAAAGTCGCGGTAATCGTCATGGTCAGCGTATCGCGGTGCTTGATATGCGCCAGCTCATGCGCAATCACGCCCGCCACCTCCCGCGGTTCCAATCGCCGCAACAGCCCGGCCGACACGGCAACCGCCGCGTTCTCCGGGTTGCGCCCAGTGGCAAAGGCATTCGGTTGATCGGTATTGAGCAGGTAGACGCGCGGCATTGGCAGCCCCGCATTGCGCGCCAGCCGCTCGACCATCTGGTACAATTCGGGCGCCCGCGCCGGATCGACCGGCTCGGCCTGCTGCATGGCCAGCACCACCCTGTCGGCATTCCAGTAGCCGATGAAATTGGTGACCACGGCAACGCCAAAGGCCAAAACCATGCCGGTGGTGCCGCCAACCAGATACCCCACCGCCGTGAAGATGAAGGTGAGGGCAACCAGCAGCACCCCGGTCCGCAGCGTATTGAACATGATCGTCACTCGGTAGAAGAGTTGCGTTGCCGCTAGAATTGGGGTCTCCTCGCCCCGCCCGCAATACCGCTTGCCAAACCGTAACCCGCCATGCCCGACGCCGCCCCGCCAAAACTGTTGTCCCCTGCCGCCCAGCGCGCGCTAGCCGAAGCCGAGGCGCGCCGTGCCGCGCTAGACGCCGAGCTGGCATCCCTGCCGCCCGAACAAGGCGGCCGCGGCGGCCTCGACCCCATCCGCTACGGCGACTGGGAAATCAAAGGCCTAACGGCAGATTTCTGAAGCGAGGCACAGCTTCGCCTGTCCCTCTACCGCTTGCGGGAGAGGGTGGCCCCGATAGGGGTCGGGAGAGGGGTGCCACAAACTCACCCCCCAATTTCCCTCCACCCCCCGCCCCGCAATATTCCTTTGACCCCGCCGCCCGGCGAGGCCGATAGCTCGGGGACTGGTGCTGCCCCCGGCTAACCCAAGAATTCATTGCCCAATGCGGAGGTTCGCGGCTTTGCCGTCGAGCGCAATCCGCGCCTGCGTTTCATCATCCCCGGCATCGTCGCCGTCGCCTTCCTGATGGAACAGCTCGATCAGACCATCATCGTCACCGCCGTGCCGCAGATGGCGCAGAGCCTCGATGTATCGCCGCTGGCGCTCAACCTCGCCATCACCACCTATATTCTGGCGCTGGCCATCTTCATCCCCGTGAGCGGCTGGTTCGCCGACAGGTTTGGCGCCCGCCGTATCTTCGTCTTGGCGCTCGCCGTGTTCACCCTGGGCTCCATCCTTTGCGGCGTGGCGCAGAATTTCCCCATGCTGATCGCCACCCGCGCGC
>CAIVDX010000165.1 GCA_903904805.1 uncultured Rhodospirillales bacterium | reverse complement strand
GCTCGGCCTTTGCCGATTTCGATCTCTCACCGGTGCTGGTGGATCTCGCAGAGCTCTATTCGGCGCTGGCGGAGGATGCCGGGCTGAGCCTTGATGTGGTGGTGCCGCCCGCGTTGCCGATTCATGGAGATCGTGGCCTGATGCAGCAGGCGGTGGCGAATCTTCTTGATAACGCCATCAAGTTTTCGCCCTCTGGCGGCAGCGTGACGTTGCGGGCCGAGGCGGTTGCCGGCGGGGCGCGGGTGAGCGTGGCCGATCAGGGAGCGGGCATCCCCGAGGCGGACCGCCAGCGCGCCACCGAGCGCTTCTTCCGCGGTGAAAGCGCGCGCAACACGCCGGGCTCTGGCCTGGGACTCGCGTTGGTGGCCGCCGTCGCGCAGCTGCATGGCGGTGGGCTGACGCTGGAGGACAACGCGCCGGGCCTGCGGGCGATGCTGTCGTTCCAGGGACGCGCGGCGCGTGCGGCCCCCGCGCCGGAGCAGGCGGCGGCTGAGTAGTTCAGCCGATTCGGGAGTCGCGCCTGGTGTCGCGCATGAAGGTGTAGACCAGCAGTGAAATGAAGATCATGCCGGTGACATACCAGTAGAAGGCCTGCTCGACCCCCTGATCCTTCAGGAACAGCGCGACATATTCAGCGCTGCCGCCGAAGATCGAGACCGCGATGGCGTAGGGCAGGCCGACGCCGAGGGCGCGGATGCCGGCGGGGAACAGTTCGGCCTTCACCACCGCGTTGATCGAGGTGTAGCCGGAGACAATCACCAGCGCGGCGAGGATCAGCCAGAAGGCGGTCCAGGCACTGTGGGTGTGTTGGATCGCCGAGAGGATCGGCCAGGTGCACAGCGTGCCCATGATGCCAAAGAACATCAGCACCGGGCGCCGGCCGACGCGGTCGGAGATCGCACCGAACACCGGCTGCAGGCACATATAGATCAAGAGGGTGCCGGTGGAGACCAACGTCGCGGTGTCGCGGGTGAGGCCGACGGTGTTGACCAGGAACTTCGGCATGTAGGTTGTGTAGGTATAGAAGGCGAGCGTGCCGCCGGCGGTGAGGCCGAGCACGATGGCGATCTCCTTTTTGTGGCGCATCAGCTCGGCGACTGGCTGCCGGTTCTCGCCGGCGAGGTTGGCGGCCTTGAACTGTTCGGTCTCCACCAGGTTGCGGCGCAGCCAGAGACCGACGAGGGAGAGTGCCGCACCGATGGCGAAGGGGATGCGCCAGCCGAACGCCTCGAGTTGGCTGCCGCTATAGACCTGTTGCAGCAGCAGCAGGGTGAGCGTGGCGAGCAGCTGTCCGGCGATCAGGGTCACGTATTGGAAGCTGGAATAGAAGCCGCGATGCTTGGCGGTGGCGACCTCGGAGAGATAGGTGGCCGAGGTGCCGTATTCGCCGCCGAGCGAGAGGCCCTGCAGCAGGCGGGCGGCGACCAACAGCGCGGCACCCCCCCACCCGGCTGTGGCGTAGGTCGGGCAGATGGTGATCAGCAGCGAGCCGAAGCACATCACCAGGACCGAGAGGGTGAGCGCGGCGCGGCGCCCTTTGCGGTCGGCATAGCGGCCGAACACCCAACCGCCGATGGGGCGGACGAAGAAGCCCAGGCCGAAGATCAGCGCGGCATTCAGCAGCTGCGCGGTGGGGTTTGATTGCGGGAAGAACGCCTTGGCGAAATACAGCGAGAAGAAGGAATAGACGTAGAAGTCGTACCACTCGATCAGATTGCCGACCGAGCCGCCGAAGATCGACTTCAGGCGGGTGGTGGTGCTGGCGTTGGCCTCGCTCATCGACGCGCCTCCGGATGATTATTTCATGTCAGCTTGAAGACTCATCGGATGATCCGCAACCATCACGCAGGAGCGGGTGTTGCAGTGTGAAACACTCGCCTGCACCGCGCGCGCTGGCCAGCGGAGGTGGCACGCCCCTATATCTGCCGCATGCCGCGTATCGAACCTGTTTTGCTGCCGCTGCCGGCCGGTGCCGATGAGCTGAGTGTCGGGCCGGGATTGCGCCCGCTGCGACCGCGCCGTCGGCGGGTGGCATTGCGGTGGGCGATCATCATCTCGCTGCAGCTGCATCTGCTCGCGCTGGCGGTGTTTGTGCTGATGCCGCGCAAAAATCCTGTGGAGCAGCCCGCCGAGAACGAAGTGCAGATGGTATTCGCGCCTGGTTCGAGTGCGCCGCAGCAGATGCCGGGGCCGGAACCGACTCCGCAGGCGCCGCTGGCCGCGCAGGTGCCGCAGACCCAGCCCGAGCCCGCGCCGCCGATGCCGCCGCAGCCGGTGCCACCGCAGGCGCAGATGCAGCCGCCCGCGCCCTCGGTGGCTGCTCCGCCGCCGCCGCCTGCCACAGCGTCGCAAACCGCTGAGGAGGCCGAGTTGCCGGTGCCGCCGCCGGCGCCAACCCCCTCCCGTCAGTTGCAGCCGCAGACGCCTCCGACACAGGCGCCCGTGCGGCAGGCCACGCCGCGGGCACCGGCGGCGGCGCCGTCATTCCCGCGCCCCCAATTCAGCGATTTCGGCAATGTGTTTGGCGGTGCACCGTCGGCTAATCCGCAGGTTCGGTCGTCTGGCGGTAGCCGGATGCAGGCGTTTCAGCAGGTGTCTGGCACGAAGCTGGGCGATGATTGGTGGGAGAGGTTTCGGATTTGGGTCGAGAACCACAAATATTATCCCAAGCAGGCGATCGAACAGGGCCAGGAGGGTGTGGTGATGGTGCAGGTGGAGATCGGCGCCGACGGCCGTGTGCGCCAGGTGGATCTGCAGCGCCGGTCGGGATCACAATGGCTTGATATGGGCCTGGTGGGGATGTTCCGGAATGCGACGGTGCCGCCTATTTCCGCATATGTGCCGGATAAGACAGTGACCGTTGATGTGCAGATGAGCTTTATGCTGATGCGGTGAAGGGTTTGGCTCGTGGTGCCGCAATTTCGGGCATTGGCGTGTTGCGGTTTGGGCATCTTGTTGAAACCACGCATTTTGCTGCGGTGCCGCAGGATTTTTGCTGGATTTGTGCTGATTGTATTGTTTTGTAGCGCGCAAATCACGTATGCGATAATGTAATGCTTCAAAATAACAGCATAGAATGTTAAAAATCAGTTTTAAATGGTAAGAATACCTGATGGATTTGCAAAAATATTAAAAAAAATTGTCAGGAATACCGACTTAATAAATCTTAATAGATATATATACTATCTCAATGGTGGTTTTGTTTTTGGTTTTCGTCCGTTCGGTGCTGTCCTAGAGAAATTTTGCCCCGGTTGCACTTTGATGACGCTGATCTCCAATATTTTTGCTTGCTTTTCGTGTTGGTGCAGCATAAACACGCTTCAGGAAGACGGGCCCCGGCGGGGTTTGGCGAGCAACGCGTATCACAATAGGTGGATTTCGAGATGGCAACTGGTTCTGGCAACGCTTTTACGGTCAGCGGCGCGAGCAGCAGCGGCAACGCGGCTGTGACAACCTCCAGCGCGATCTTGAATTCACTGAATAGCTCGACTCTGCCGGGTGCCACCGTCGGCTCGCCTGGCGCGACCGTTCCGGCGGGCACCGGCATCATTCAGTATAACGCGTCGACCGCTGGCTCGTTGTCGGTGCCTGCAGGTGTGGTCGGCATTGCCGATAACTCGACGGCCAGTACGACCATCATTGGTAACGGTGCCTCGAATGAGTCGATTGTTTCCGGCAATGGTTCCAATCTGACCTTCCAGTCGAATGGCGGCAGCGGCGTTTTCGCGGCGACCGGCGGCAACAACGTGTTCACGGATACGGCGCCTGCTGGCGGCAACTGGAACCTTGCTTTCTCCAACGGCAATGACACGGTCAACCTGCAGAGCGGCAGCAACACGATCAACGCCATCGGCAACAACGTCATCGGGTTGAGCGTCGGGTCGGGCAGCAACGCCTCGGTGAGCGTTGGCGCGGGCAGCGATACCATCCCGCTGAGTGGCTCTGGTCCGGTGACGATCGCTGCGGCGGCTGGCTCCAGCATGCTGATCGGCCAGGGTACAACCTCGGGCAATTCTGGTCCGCTGAACTTTGTTGGCGCCACGGGCAGCACGGCGACCATCTTCGGCGGTGCGTCGTCCGGCGACATGATTTCGGCGGCGAGCGGTATCTTCTCGGGCGGCACCGGTGGTGGCAACTCGATCTATGCCGCTGCCGGCAACTCCACACTGTATGGTGGCGGCGCGGGCGACATCCTCTCGGTTGGTGGTGGAAACAACTGGGTGATGGCTGGTTCGGGTGCTGAGACGATTGGTGGCGCCGGCTCGACTGGCACCAACAACTTTGTTGGCTACTCCGCTTCGACCGGCTCGGCGACCACCACGGTGATCGGCGGCTCCGGTGGCACGAACTGGTTTACCGGCGTAGGCCCGGTCGCGGGTGCGCAGACTGTTGTTGCGACCGGCGGTTCTGGCAGCGACAACTACTACTTCACCAGCGGTGCTTCCGCGAAGACCGTGTTGACGATCACCGATTTCGGCGCCAGCGGCACCGACGTGATCCATCTGACCGGCTATGCCTACACTGGCCTTGGCACTCTCACGTCAAGCCTGAACTGGACCGCCACCTCTGGTGGATTCTCCACCACGCTGAGCGATGGCGCGAAGATCACGGTTACGACCTCCGAGAGCCTGGGCACATTCCTGACCAACGTTAAAAATGGCTAACGGCTTCGTCTGAAGCTGGATGAAAGAGGGTCGGCCCAAGGGCCGACCCTTTTTTGTTTGAGTGGCCATACGCCGATGCAGACTTGATGGCTGGAGAATGATGTTCAGTGGAACGATGTTCAGTGGAACGATGTTCAGTAGAATGATGTTCAGTAGAATGATGTTCAGTAGAATGATGTTCAGTAGAATGATGTTCAGTAGAATGATGTTCAGTAGAATTATGTTCTCTGGCAGCCGCATTCGATTGGAAGATTCTCCTTCTGGCCGGCGGTTTGGGGCTGGCAATTTGACCGGTGCCGTCGCATAGAGTCTGCAAAGCAGGGACTTTTGATGGGTTTGCGCCGACTGCATTATGCCTGGGTGGTGGTCGCGATCACCTTCCTGACCGTGTTGATGACGGCCGGGATGCGGGCCGCGCCCGGTGTTCTCATTGTCCCGTTGCAGGACGCGTTCGGCTGGTCACGGGCGACCATCAGCGCCGCGGTCGGTGCCAATATTCTTGTGCTCGGCATGATGGGGCCGTTCGCCGCCGCAATCATGGACCGCTTCGGCATTCGGCGCATGATGGTGGCCTCACTGCTGCTGATGGCGCTCGGCATGGGCGGTTCAGCCCTGGTGACCCAGGCATGGCAACTGATCGTTCTTTGGGGCGGGGTGACCGGCGTCGGCATGGGGCTGTGCTTCATGGTGCTTGGCCCGCAGGTGGCCTCGCGCTGGTTTGCCTCGCGACGGGGGCTGGTGATCGGCATCCTGACGGCGGCGACGGCGACCGGGCAGTTGCTGCTGCTGCCGGCATTCGCCGCGCTCGAGTCGCGCCTGGGCTGGCAGGCGGTGGTGTTGTCGGCGGCAGGGATCGCCTGCGCGCTGGCGATTCCCGTGGCGCTGCTGATGCGCGACCGGCCAGCGGATATGGGCCTTCGCCCGTACGGCCAGGTTGGGCCGGTGGCCCCGCCGGCCTCGGCGGCGCATCCGTTCCGGCGGGCGCTCCTGGTGCTGAGGGATGCCGCAAGCTCGCGCGATTTCTGGCTGATTGGCGGCAGCTATTTCGTCTGTGGCGCCTCGACCAGTGGGCTGATCGGCACGCATCTGATCCCGGCCTGCGTGGATGAGGGCATTTCGCCGGTGGTGGGGGCGAGTTTGCTGGCGGGGATGGGGGCGCTCAACATTGTCGGCGCCACCTTCTCGGGGTGGTTGACCGACCGGATCGACGCAAGGGTGCTGCTCGCCTGGTATTTCGGACTGCGCGGGCTGTCCTTGTTGGCGCTGCCCTATCTGTTCCAATACGATCTGCTCGGTTTGACCGGTTTCGCGGTGTTTTATGGTCTGGACTGGATCGCCACCGCGCCGCCGATCGTGCGGCTGACCGCGCGGCGATTCGGCGAGGAGAATGTCGGGATGTATTTCGGCTGGATCAGCGCGCTGCATCAGATTGGTGGGGCAGGAGTTGCCTACTCCGCGGGGCTGCTGCGTGGGGCGACCGGCGATTACCAGGCGTCGTTCATGATCTCCGGGCTGCTGTGTCTGGGTGCATCGATCGCGGTGACCTGGATTCGTGGCGGTGGATTGGTGGCGCGGCCTGGGCCGGCACCTTTGGCGGCGGCTGAGTGAGTCTCGCCTGGTGATCAGGGCGTTCGCGCCGGAGGATCTTCCGGCGGCGCGCGCGGTGTGGCGGTCGGCCTTTGCCGCGCAGTTCGGCCTCGCGCCGGAGCTTTTTCGACCAGGAGCTGATGTGCCGGCGCGGCGTCTGGCGGGGCAGCCCGGCAGTTGCTTCGTTGCGGTCGACAACGGGCAGGTCGTCGGGTCGGTGGTGGGACTCGACTGGGGATCGGTTTGGATCCTTGGACCTTTGACAGTGGATCCCGCCGCGCAGGCGCGTGGGCATGCGCGGGCGCTCGTGGAGGCCTTCCTCAGTGCGGCAGGTGATCGGCTGGTGGGGCTGTGGACCTTTCCGAACAGCGTGAAGCATCTGGGGCTGTATCATTCGGTGGGGTTTGAGAGCCGCTCCCTGGTCTCAGTTGGGCTGATGGCGGCCGCGAAGTGAGACCAATCGCTGGTGCCGGCGGACTGGCAGCGCCCCGATGGGGTGTTCGCAGGGCTGGATCTGTCGCGCGAGCCAGGCGGTGGCAGCCAGATTGTTGGGCTGGCGGACGGTGCTGCGCTCGCCGTGGTCCAGCACGGTGCGGCCAGTGAGGCGGATGTCGATCAGCTTTATTGCAAGTTTGCCTGGGCATCCGATGGGTCGGCGTTGGCCGCGTTGCTGGTTGGGCTGCGGACGATGGCGGCCGGGCTGGGACTCGGGCAGGTGAAGCTTGGGGTCAATCTGGCACGACGGGCGGCACATCGGGTTCTGCGGGAGGCCGGATGGGTGCCGCGACTCGTCGGCGTGGCCATGCATCGGCCGGATGTGCTCGCCTGGGACCGGGCGGAGGTTCTGGTGCTGGATGATTGGCAGTAGGCTGGCTGTCGGGCAACGAACGCGCGGGCGGGCATAAAGATGCGAGCGACTCGCTGCATGAGGGGGGAATGATGGCGACGTATGTTCTGGTGCATGGTGCGTGGGGCGGGGCGTGGATCTGGGACTCGGTGGTGGCGGGGTTGCGCGGCGCCGGGCAGGCGGTCTTCGCGCCCGATCTGACCGGGCTGGGTGCACGCGGGCATCTGGCCGGGCAGCACGTCAATCTTTCGACCCATATCAGCGATGTGTGTGAGACCATCCTGGCGCATCGCCTGTCGGACGTGATCCTGGTCGGCCATTCCTATGGCGGGATGGTCATCACCGGGGCTGCTGATCGGCTGGCCGATCGGCTCGCGGCGTTGGTGTATCTCGACGCATTTCTCCCAAAGGATGGCGACTCGATCCTGACATTGGGCAGCGAGCACAGTCGGGCCTGGACACTCGACAGCGCGCGGCGGACGGGTGGGTTTGTCGAACGCCTGCCGCGGAGCGGCGATCCGTTTGCCGATGAGCCGCGGTACCGAGCACAGTCGCTGGCCTGTTTCGTCGAGGGGGTTCGGCTGACCGGGGCGCATGAGAGCGTGCGCCGACGAACCTATATTCGGGCGATGCGCTACGATCCCTCGCCGTTCGCGGCGCCGCACGCGGCCTGTGTGGCCGATCCGCGGTGGCAGACCGCGACGATCAACACCAGCCACAACACCATGCTGGAAGACCCTGAGGGCACTGTCCGACTGCTGCTCGAGGCCTAATCCCGGTTGCGCGCCAGCTTGCGGGCGGTGCGCAGCAGAAAGGCGCGGTCCTCCGGGTCACAGTCGCGGTAGAGACGCAGCAATGCGAGCTCGTCGGCCGTTCCGGGTGCGGTTTCTGCTGCCTCCGGCTGGCCCTCCAGCAGCAGGGCCGGGGGCAGTTCGAGCACGCTGGCGATGCGGCTGAGATTGCCGCGAATTTGGCCTGCCCGATCGGTCTCCCATTGAGCGACAGCGCTGCGTGAGACGCCGACGGCCTGGGCGAGGTCGTCCTGCGTCCAGCCTTGGGCGAGGCGGGCGGCGCGGATGCGGGCACCGACGGTGAGGGGCGTGGTCGACATGGCATCAGTCTATGTCAGATTCTCTAACATACGCTAGTTAGTTATATTGACATACCTCCGTTAGTTCTCATAACATCAGCGCGACGGTTGGTGCGATTGGCGAGGGAGGCGATGCATGCAGGGCGCGATCAAATGGACGGACACCATGGATGCCACATTGCGGGATCTGCGGACGCATGGAGCGACGTGGCTTGAGGTCGGCTGCATGCTGGGGGTTGGACGGGAGGCGGCGCGGGAGCGCGGGCGACGCATTGGGGCCGCAGGGTTGCCGCGTCGGATGCGGGAGATCCGGCGGTGCGAGCCCCAGGCATACGACGCCCATCCACGCAATGGCGGTGGGCGTGGCGCCGGTTCACGTGAGCCTTGGGACGAAGCGATGCGCAATCGGCCGCCGCTGCCGGCCGGGCATCCGCTGTCCTGGGGATTGCTCACCAACGGCACCAGTATCGAGGGTGCACCGTATCCGTATCGGGTTTTTTTGTGAGTCGTAAGGAACAAAACATGAACAAATTTGCAGTTTCTGGTGCGGCTGGCACGGAACGGCTGGCGGCGGTTGGGCCGGTGCCGCCGCAGCGTCAGGGGGGACAGGGGCCGCGTGCGGCGGGGTTGGCGGAGGCTGAAGGGGCGCGGCGGGAGGGCGCGGTGGCGGCGGCGCGCGGCCGCCTGCAGCGGGATGGGCTGTTGGGCCAGCTGGATGCCGCATTCGTTGTGCAGCGCTTGGAGGAGGCCGGGGCGACGCTGCTGGCATTGCCGTCGCATGGCTATTCGACGGCAATGCGCACCACCAAGCTCGATATCGTGCGCGTCGCGATGGAAGCCTACGGCCACGACCGGGCGCGCCTGCGGCCACCGATGCCGGACTCGCCACGGATCAGCCGGATGGATGAGGCGTTGGGCTGGATCACGCTGATCCCGCTGGACAGCTACACGTTGCGGCGGATTGTTGGCGCGCGGGCGCTGGTGAGTCCGATGACGCAGAGGCATCTGTATAGTTGGCGGCGCCTGGCGGAGGCGATGGGGGCTGACCACAAGGCGGTGCAGCGCTGGCACGCGCAGGGAATCGCCTGTGTTGTGCGCGCGCTGGCTAACATGCCTGGGTGAGCTGACATACGGCTGTTCAGGCCGATGGAAGCTCGAGGCTGAACACCGCGCCGGCACCTTCATTGCGGGCGGTGATCTCGCCGCCCATCGTGGTGACCAGGCGCTTGCAGATCGACAGGCCGAGACCGGCGGCACCGCTGTCGGCCGTGTTGGTGGTGAAGGGCTGGAACAGGCGTTCCATGACGCCTTGCTCGATGCCGCCTGCGGTGTCTGTGATGGTGAGCAGCACCGTGCCCGGGCGCGAGCCGGGTGCGCTGCGCACCACGACGCGGCGTGGGTCTCCGGTTCTGCGCTCATTGAAGACGTCACGCGCGTTCAGCAGAAGCATCACCAGCACCTGCTGCAGCGCATTTGCGTCGACCTTGGCCATCGCGGGAAGCTCGGCCAGATCGAGGCTGAGCTCGATGGAGCTGAGGCGCATCGCCTCGCCGACCAGCCGCATTGTGTCATCGAGCAGTGGGCGAATGGCGACGTTGGTGATGCCCTGGCCGGTGCTGCCGCCGCGGGCGAACAGGCGCAGATGTTCGATCAACCAGGCGGCGCGCTCGACCTGGATGCCGATCGTCGGGATGCGGTCGCGGGCGGCGCTGATGTCCTGGCGTTCCAGCGCATGGTCGAGATTGTCGAGCGCGAGGCCGATCACGGTCAGCGGCTGGCGCATTTCGTGGGCGAGCGCGCTCGCCATCTGGCCGATGCTCGCCATGCGGGTGGCGGCGAGCGCGAGGCGCTCGGTGTCTGGCGAGAGTCGGGCGGCAGCGGGCGCGCGGGCGGCGGTGGGGGCCGCGCTCCCGTTCTGCACGATGGCCGACAGTGCGAGACCAAGGATCATCACCATCGGGATCCACTGGGTGGTGCTCAGGTTGATGAGTGCGGGGGAGAGGTACTTGTCTTCGAGCACGACCGTGAGCGCGCAGATGGTGCCGATCAGGAACAGTGGGGACAGCCAGCGGGCGAACGGGATCACCTTGCGGCCATGCCATATCTCGGCACTGGT
Organism: uncultured Rhodospirillales bacterium; assembly: GCA_903904805.1. GTDB lineage: Bacteria > Pseudomonadota > Alphaproteobacteria > Acetobacterales > Acetobacteraceae > CAIVDX01. The sequence goes on along the minus strand of CAIVDX010000165.1, from coordinate 1,699 downwards.
GATCGCCCAGATCAGCGCGAGGAAGACGTTGAGCGAGATCAGCCATTCGGAGTCGTCGAACAGCAAGGACGACGCGACGACAAGGATGGGCCAGCCGATGGCGGGCAGAGCGAACAGGCCGAGCAGGGAGGGGCGGTCTTGCGCTGCGCGGGCACCGGCGAGTGCAGATGCCGCGGCGAACAGCGCGAACATCGGTGCTGGCAGGATCAGCATCCAGTTCGCCGAGGACGCCCCGAGCGCCATCAACGTGGCGGCGGCGGCGGCGCTGAGGCTGAAGCCGCCCCAATAAAGAATAAGTGGCGAAGCGGATTTGTTGCGCCACCAGATATCCCACTGCACAGCGGTGCAGATCAGTCCGGTGAGGGCGAGGGCCCAGAAACAGTTTTGCCAGACATAGGGCAGCGGCATGGGCGCGGTCAGACTCCAGCGTGGTCGCAATGAACGTCCGACTCGTCCTGCTGGACGAATATCGGATCACGACGATTTGAATGTTGTACCGTTTTCAGCGAGGCCGCTAGCCGACAAGGCTGGCCGCAACGGCTTCGGCGACACGGATGCCGTCAACGCCCGCGGAGAGAATGCCACCCGCGTAGCCGCAGCCCTCGCCGGCTGGGAACAGGCCAGGGGTGTTCGGGCTCTGGAATGTGCTGCTGTCGCGCAACAGGCGAATCGGGCTGCTGGTGCGGGTTTCGACGCCGGTGAGTACAGCGTCCGGCAGGTCGAAGCCGGGGAGTTGGGCGGCGAAGCGAGGGATGGCGGCGCGCAGTGAGGCGACCACGTAGTCGGGGAGGCAGAGTGAGAGGTCAGTGGGGGTAACGCCGGGGCGGTAGGAGGGGGCGACGTCGCCGAGTTGGGTGCTGGGTCGGCCGGCGAGGAAATCCTCCAGACGCTGGGCAGGGGCTTTGTAGTTGGCGCCGCCGAGCGCGAAGGCGGTCTCCTCGATCTGGCGCTGCAGCGTGATGCCGGCGAGCGGGTCGGCGGGATAGTCGCGTTCGGGGGTGATCGAGACCACCAAGGCGGCGTTGGCGTTCCGTTCGGCGCGGGAATATTGGCTCATGCCGTTGGTGACCAGGCGGCCGGGCTCTGAAGCGGCCGCGACCACGGTGCCGCCGGGGCACATGCAGAAGCTGTAGACATCGCGCCCGGCGGCGTCGTGGGTGACGAGCTTGTAGTCGGCGGCACCGAGGATGTCGGGGCGGGGGCCGCCGAAGCGGCCGCGGTCGATGTGGGATTGCGGGTGTTCGATGCGCACGCCGATGGAGAAGGGTTTGGCTTCAAGGGCGACATGCTGGCGGGCGATCATCGCGAAGGTGTCGCGGGCGGAGTGGCCGGGGGCCAGCACCACGCGCGTGGTGGGGATCTCCTCGCCATCGGCCAGGCGAACGCCGCGGATGGCGCGGTCCTCATTCAGCAGGAGGTCGGTGACGCGGCTATTGAAGCGGTAGGCACCGCCGAGCGCCTCGATGGTGGCGCGGAAGGATTCGACCACCGTGACCAGGCGGAAGGTGCCGATATGGGGCTTGGAGACGTAGAGGATCTCCTCAGGCGCGCCGGCGGCGACGAGTTCGGTGAGGACCTTGCGCCAGCGATGTGCGCTGTCCTTCACCGAGGAATAGAGCTTGCCGTCGGAAAACGTGCCGGCACCGCCCTCGCCAAACTGCACGTTGCTTTCGGGCTTGAGGACCGAGCGGCGCCAGAG
>CAIVDX010000164.1 GCA_903904805.1 uncultured Rhodospirillales bacterium | reverse complement strand
GTCGGCCACCGCGTCGACCTGCAGAAGGGCGAGCAGTTCGATCCCGCCTATCTCAAGCTGAACCCGAACGGCGTGGTGCCCACCCTGGTGCATGATGGCCAGGTGCTGATCGAAAGCACGGTGATCTGTGAATATCTCGACGACGCCTTCGCCGAGCATCCACTGCGCCCGGCCAACGCCATGGGCCGCGCACGGGTGCATCTGTGGACCAAGCGCGAGGACTATATTCACGATACAGTGAACACCTTCACCAACGCGCTGATCTTCACCCCAGACCTGCGGGCTAAAGGCCGGGCGGCGCAGGAGGCGCGCATCGGCGCGATCCCCGACCCGACGCGGCGGGCGAAATGGTGGGACATGCTGGAGCATGGCCTGGACGCCAAGCCGGTCACCGAGGCGCTCATACGTCTCGCGCGGCATTTCCGCGACATGGAGGCGGCGCTGGCCCAAGGCCCATGGCTGCTCGGAGAGCAGTTCACCTTGGCCGATTCGGGGCTGATGTCGTTTTTCAACCGCTTCGACCTGCTCAGCCTGTCGGGCCTTTGGGCCGAGCCCTATCCGCGCGTAGCGGCGTGGTATCAGCGCGCGCAGGCACGGCCGAGCTTCGGCGAAGCGATCACCGGCTACATCCCCGAGGCGCAGGCACAAAAATACCGCACTGCCTCGTCCCCGGAATGGGCGAAGGTGCGGTCAAAATACCAGGAAATTCTGCAGATTATCTGAGCGCCTGGCGTCGGCACTCAGGAAGAAATGCCGGCGACCCATTGCTGGGTCGCCGGCAGCTTATCAGGCGTGAACCTTCAGGTTCTCGGCCGACATCTTGCCGCTCTTACGATCGGCAACAAGCTCGTAATCCACCTTCTGGCCTTCGCGCAGTTCGCGAATGCCCGAGCGCTCGACGGCGCTGATATGGACGAATGCGTCGCTGCCGCCATTGTCAGGAGCGATGAAGCCAAAGCCCTTCTGGGCGTTGAACCATTTAACGGTTCCAGTGGTCATGTCGTGTGTTCTTTCATAGATCAAGGAAGTGCTCACCCGCCGGACCATTGGGCCAGGCTGGCGGTCGAATTCGCGTTTTCGGGGGGCTTATCAGCGCGGCGCTGCTTGCGGCAGCACTAGGCCAAGTCATCCGGCCGTCTATCGACGCGTCCATGTGAGCCGTTCAACGGCCCATTGCAAGGAAAATCGCCAAACGCCACACACCGACAGATCAGAAGGCGGATGCCGGCGCGCCCAGCTCAAGCACGCTGATCTTCTCGGGCGCTAGTTTTGCGGAGTGTTTGAGCGCGGCCAGCTCGGCGGAGATCTCGTCCAGGCTCACGCTGCGCTGGCCGGCGGGCAGCGCGACGATGGCCGCCGACGCACAAAGAAGCGGCACCAGCCGATGTTTGCCGTCGCGGTCGGCGATTTCCACCATACCGCGGCGGCGGACATCCGGCGGGTAGAAGCTGGAAGCTCCGGCCGCGAAGCCGGCGAGCAGTTCGGCCACCCGCGCGCGTGCCGCCCCCGGGTCGGCTCCACGCAATCCAATGAAGAAATCATCGCCGCCGACATGGCCCAGAAAGCACTCCGCGGTGGCAAACTGGGTGCGCATCTGATCAACGAACAGCATGATCGCACGGTCGCCTTGCCGGAACCCGAAAGCATCGTTGAAGGCTTTGAAATTGTCGAAATCGATATAGATCAGCGCAGCTGGATCGGGCCCGGCGGACACCTCGCTGATCCAGTCAGCGATCGAGATGTTGCCTGGCAGGCGTGTCAGGGGGTTCTGATTTTGCGCCGCCAGCAGGCGGCGCTGGTTGAGGATGCGCAGCATCGCCTCACGCGAGAGCGCGCCGGCATGGTGGCCAGCTTCGGTG
>CAIVDX010000163.1 GCA_903904805.1 uncultured Rhodospirillales bacterium | reverse complement strand
CATCGAACCAAGGGTGCGAAATGGCCAAGCAATCGTTCATTTGTTCAACTGGAAAAGACCGTTCCCTCGCCCCGATCACCAGATCCACCAACGCGGGCTCATGGCCGGTCTCGTCGTGCGTGAGCACGCGCGGTGCTGACGTCATCGCGGGGACCGTTCCAACAAACAGGCGTCGCCGTATGAGTAGAACCGATAACCGGTCTCGATCGCGTGAGCATAAGCCGCACGCATTGTCGCATCGCCAGCGAAGCCGCATACCAGCATGAACAAGGTCGAGCGCGGCAGATGGAAATTTGTGAGCAGCAGGTCAGCCGCCGGGAAATCATGGCCTGGCAGCAGGAAGATATCCGTTTCACCGGTGAACGGCACGATGCTGCGATCAGGTCTCACCGCGGATTCCAGCAGGCGCAATGAGGTGGTGCCAATCGCCACGATCCGCCCGCCGGCCGCACGGGCTGCGTTGATGCGATCCGCGGTTGCCTCCGTGATCTCGCCGCGCTCGGGATGCATTGTGTGGTCGGCCACATTGTCCGCCCGCATCGGCAGGAAGGTACCGGCGCCGACATGCAGCGTGACGGTCGCGCGGCGAATGCCACGTTCATCCAGTTTCGCCAGAAGCGCAGGTGTGAAATGCAGCCCTGCCGTGGGGGCCGCCACCGCACCATCCTGGCGCGCGAAGGTGGTCTGGTAGTCCAATGCGTCCTGCGCCGTGGGACCCTCGGGGCGCTCGATATAGGGGGGCAGCGCCAACGCGCCTGCCTGGCGCAGCAAAGCCGGAAAATCCGCATCGGCGCAGGTGAAGCGCAAAACCACGCTGCCACCGGGCTCGATGCCGACAATCTCGGCTTCAAGCGCCGCGCCATCGAAGCGCAGAGTGTCACGCGGGCGCAGCCGCCGCGCGTTGCGGGCCAAGGCATGCCAGCTGCCATCAGGCAGGGGACGATCAAGCGTGATCCCGATCCGCGCGTCGCCCCGCCACGCGGTGAGCTGGGCGGGGATCACCCGCGTGTCATTGGCGACAATCATGTCCCCCGGCCGCAATATCTCCGGCAGATCGCCAACATGGCGGTCCTGCAGCGCCTCGCCCACCCACAGCAAGCGCGCGGATTCGCGCGGGCTCGCGGGGTGATGCGCGATCCGCTCGGGAGGCAGAAAAAAATCGAAGTCCGACGCCAGCACGTCGGGCTCAGTCGCCGAGATAGCTGGCGATCTCGATCAGATTGCGGTCCGGGTCGCGGCAATAGACCGAACTGATCGGACCGAGCGCGCCGGTCCGCGGCACTGGGCCGAGCTCGACGGCGACGCCACAATCATGCAGATGCGCCACGACATCCTCCCAACCGACGGCGGTGGCGAAGCACATATCGGCAGCCCCGGTCACGATATTTTCCGCGCGTGGCACCGTGTCCTGATCCCTCGGCAGCAGCTTGATCAGCTGGCCACCAAAGCGCACTGCGATGCCCTCGGTGGGTTCGTCGCCCAGCGGATCCGTCTCCATGCCCATCACGCGCTGATACCAGGCTGCCGAGATATCCACATCGCGGCAGGCGAGTACCAGATGGTCGAGCCGATCGACGGCGAAGCGCATGTGTTATTCCAGACCGTCGTAGAAGTCGTTGCCCTTGTCATCCATGATGATGAAGGCAGGGAAATCCTTCACCTCGATGCGCCACACCGCCTCCATGCCAAGCTCGGGATACTCCAGCGGCTCGACCTTGGTGATGCAGTGATCGGCAAGATTGGCGGCGGCACCGCCGATGCTGCCGAGATAGAAGCCACCGAACTTCTTGCAGGCATCCTTCACCGCTTTGGAGCGGTTGCCCTTCGCCAGCATCACGAAGGATCCGCCCGCTTCCTGGAAATCGGCCACATAGCTGTCCATACGGCCAGCGGTGGTGGGGCCGAAGCTGCCCGTGGGCAGTCCGGCGGGGGTCTTGGCGGGGCCGGCGTAATAGACCGGATGGTTCTTCAGATAATCCGGCAGACCTTCGCCGCGATCCAGCCGCTCTTTCAGCTTGGCGTGCGCGATGTCACGCGCCACCACCACTGTGCCGCTGAGTGCGAGGCGCGTCTTCACGGGATATTGGCTGAGTTGGGCGCGGATCTCGGCCATCGGGCGGTTGAGATCAACCGACACCACATCGCCGCCGAGACTGTCATCGCTCACGCTCGGCAGGAAGCGGGCTGGGTCGGTTTCCAGCTGCTCCAGGAACACACCCTCGGGCGTGATCTTCGCCAGCACCTGGCGATCGGCAGAGCAGGACACTCCGATGCCGATCGGCAGCGAGGCACCGTGCCGCGGCAGACGCACCACACGCACGTCATGGCAGAAATACTTGCCGCCGAACTGCGCGCCGATGCCCAGGTTGCGCGTGATCTCAAGAACCTTCTGCTCCATCTCGATGTCGCGGAAGGCATGGCCGGCTTTGCTGCCCGATGTTGGCAGGCTGTCGAGCCATTTGGTCGATGCGAGCTTCACCGTCTTCAGCGTCAGTTCCGCCGAGGTGCCGCCGATCACGATGGCCAGATGATAGGGCGGGCAAGCGGAGGTGCCCAGCGTGGTGATTTTGCTGGCCAGAAACGCGGCGAGCTTCTCGGGCGAGAGCACCGCGCGGGTTTCCTGATACAAATAGGTCTTGTTGGCCGACCCGCCGCCCTTGGCGACGAACATCAAATTCAGCTCATCGGCATGGTGCTCGCCGGGCGATGCCATGATGTCGAACTGCACCGGCAGATTGTTGCCGGTGTTCACCTCATCCCACATCGTGAGTGGGGCCATCTGCGAATAGCGCAGGTTGGTTTCGGTGTAGGTGCGGTGCACGCCGTAGCTGAGGGCTTCCTCCTCATCGCCCTCGATCCACACACGCTGGCCCTTTTTGCCAAACACCAGGGCGGTGCCAGTGTCCTGACACATCGGCAGCACGCGATCGGCGGCGATGACCGCGTTTTTCAGCAGGTCGAGGGCCACGAAGCGGTCATTCCCGGAGGCTTCCTTGTCATCGAGGATGGAAGCCAACTGGGCGAGATGGGCGGGGCGCAGCAGGTGGCTGACATCGCGGAAAGCCTGGAAGGCCAGCTCGGTCAGCGCATCAGGCGCGATCTTGAGCACGGTCTTGCCTTCGACGGTGATGGTCGAAACGCCGGAGATATCGAGCTTGCGCCACACCGGTGCGTGATCGGCGAGCGGGAACATGGGGGAGTAGGTAAAGCCGTTCGGGCGCGGCGGCATGGCGTTCATGCGGGCGATCCTGCGTTACTTGTTGGGCGGGGTGCGGCGGCGGAAGGCATCCAGGCTGACAACCTGATCACTGCCGGTCTCGGGCGGGGTGGCCTCGGGTGCTGGCTCGTCGAACAGCTCGGGCTCGGGCTCCTCGGCAGGGCTACTCGGGCTGAAGCGCAGGGCGTAATGCACATAAGGGTCGGCGAAGGCGACGATGGCGCCGAACGGAATCACCAGCGTGGCCGGCACACCGCCAAAGGACAGGCCAACGGAGAATATCTCGTCATCTTCATCAACCCGCAGGTCCCAGAACTGGTGCTGCAGGACGATGGTCATCTCCTGCGGATATTGCGCGCGCAGGCGGTTGGGAATCACCACGCCGGGGATGTCGGTGCGGAAGGTGATGTAGAAATGGTGCCCGCCGGGAAGTCCGTGCTCGCCGGCATGCTCCAGTGCGCGCAGCATCACCTGGCGCAGCGCGTCCTCGGTCCAGGTCTCGTAGGGCAGCAGGCTCTCAGGGATGTCGCCCGGGCCGCCGTGGTCGTTATTGTCTTCCATCATCTCACCAAGTCGGATGCGCCTTCCTAGCGCGGGAGGAGACTGTGTGGAAGTTGGCGAGACGTCCCGGGCGGTCGTCGCCACCTCCCGTCGAGCCACGCACGACATGTCCATGGGTGCACGCGTGGGAGCGGTGGCCGGCGCAGACGTCGCGCGGCTTCTAAATTTTGGGGGGCTTCTGTTGCCCGGTGCCCCCCGGACCGCGCTTATCGCTTATGCAGCGACAGCGAGCGCCTGATTGTCGTTGGCACTTGTGAATCGGCCCGATGACGGCGGAACCATGCCGGGCAAAAGGTTGGTCTTTACCACGCGTGTCGAGCCTGTTTCGCCCCCAT
>CAIVDX010000162.1 GCA_903904805.1 uncultured Rhodospirillales bacterium | reverse complement strand
TGCACGAAATCGCAGATCGCCTGCACCCGCGCCCAGCCGGGCGGCGTGGTGTTGAACAAGGTTGCCGCGATCGCGTCCAGCCGGTCGGTGTCGCAATAGCGGGTGGGCAGCAGAAACATCAGGCACTCGTCGGGCAAATTCTCCACCCGATGCTGGAACGCCTCCGGCACCACCGGATCGGGCAGGCCGCTGTCATGCACCACCGCGTTGGTCGTCAGCCGCATCCGCCCCGCCGGTGCCATGATGCGGCTGCACCAATTGCCGAACTGGTCGCGGAACGGCGTGATCGCCAGCGGCGGCTCGGTGATCATGTGATCCGGCAGGATGATGTCCGATACCCGCGTGAAATGGATGTTCAGCATCAGGATCATCGGCGTGGGCTGCGGGCACTGATAGACGATCTCGTAGCCAACCTGGATGCGCATCGTGGGTGGACCTTTCGGGTGCAACATGGCTTGGTCCGCCCGCGGGAAGGGGCCAGCAGTGCTTCATATATAGGGCGCGCGGAGCCAAACGCCACCGCAAACCATGCCGGCCAGCCGGCAACGATGCCTTCATTCTCCGCCGCCATGATGGCTGCATGGATCTGGATGCCGCCGCCCCACCCGTGCTGGTCGATTTCGCCCCCGCGACGTTTCTGCAGCGCGGCGTGGCGATCGGCTTCACCGCCCCCGGCCTCGCCGGCGCCACCGCTTGTCCGGGTGAGCGCACCAAGCTCGAGCTGGTGGTGCCCAATCAGGCCGGTGGCGCGGGCGTCTATATCCTGCCATGGGAGGGCGTGTGGTCGCTCTGCCGTCCCACGGTGCATGATTGCCAGTTGATCGCCCGGGTCGGCGCCCTGCGCTCCATCACCCCGGCATCGATCCGCACCGCCGCGCGCGCGGTGGCCGCCGAAGGTCTGGCCGGCCGCCCCGCCGCCCACGCCGCCCGGCAGGACAGCGCGGCGGAGGACCAGGCCCGCGTGCTGGTGAATTTCAGTCTGCTGCTGGAATTGCTGCGCCAGAACGAGCCGCGCGATTCCGGCTGGGTGCAGCCCGAACGTGATCGCCCCGCCCGCATCGAGGAACGGGCACGTCTGGTGATGGCGGTTCTGGCCACACGGCTCGGCTGCCGGCAGGAAACACTGGTGGTCGGGCTCGAGGAGCTGTCCGGCCTGCTGTGCAATATCGGCCTTGGCGCGCAGGCCGAACAGGCGGCACTGCCGCGCCTGCTGCGCGCGATCGAACGCCTCCGGCGTGAGGTCGCGGCCTGGGCCAAAGCCCGGCCCGAGCATGGCAGTGTGGAAATGGCGCTGATCGAACGCTGTGCCGCCCTCACCGCCCGCGCCGCCCGCTCGGTGCTGGCCGATGCGCGCGCCCCGGTCAGCGATCTCGGCGGCCTGCTGCGGAGCTGGCTGGCCTCACCCACCTCCATCGCCACCACCATGGCGCGCCCGGAATGGCTGCTCGACGGGTGGGAGCGGATCTGCCTGCTCTGGCAGGAGACCCCACCGGAGCAACGCGCCTTTGCCGTGCTGGAGATATTGCCGCTGCTGCCCTTGCTGCCCGCCGAGGTGGACGGCTGGGTCGCGTTTGACATGTCGTCGGCAACCGAGATGCTGCGCCATCGCCGGGTGGTGCGGCGGATGGAGGATTGGCGGACCGGCGTGATGCTGGCCGACCTGGTCGCCCGCAACGAGCATGTCAAATCCGCCAGGCTGGCGCTGGCATGAACGCGGATGCGGGGCCTGGCATCGCTGCCATCGCGGCGGCGCCGGAGGACAAGTTTCGCCGCATCGTCGCGCTGCTCGATGGTCTGCGCGATCGCGTGGTGGCCGAGCGGCTGATCGCGCCGGCCCGCCCGCGCCTTGCGCGTCTGCGCCCCGCCCGGCCGCTGCAGCCCACACGGTTGCTGCTGCTGCCCGTCGAACCCCTGTTGTCGGACACACCGCGCTTCGAACCCGGCGCACCGTCATTGCCGCGACGCGCTGCGGTCCTCATCGCCGTCGCGGCGGCGGAGGCGATCCTGCCGCCGACGCCGATCGCGCCCGAAGACGCGCTCCGCGCGGGGGCCGGGATCTGGCCACGGGCGGCCGAGTGGGTCGCCAGCGCCGCGCCCCCGGCCGGCTGGGCGCAGGCTGGCTTCGATGGCCCGGCGCATGC
>CAIVDX010000161.1 GCA_903904805.1 uncultured Rhodospirillales bacterium | reverse complement strand
TTCCGGGCAAACGGGAGCCTGCCGCGGAGGCGGATTTAGCCGGCGGCCATCGCCTTGATACGGGCGGACAGGCGGGAGATCTTGCGGGCCACGGTGTTGTCGTGGAGCACGCCCTTGTCGGCAGCGCGCTGCAGCTCGGGCTGGCACTGGCGCAGCGCCTCGACAGCGACGGTCTTGTCGCCACCCGAAATGGCTTCCTCAACCTTGCGGATGAAGGTGCGGAAACGCGACTTGCGCGCCTTGTTGCGCACGGTGCGCTTTTCGGTCTGACGAATGCGCTTGCGCGCGGAAGCGGTGTTGGCCATCGGTCTCGTTCGCTCGATCTGCTGAAGGATGCGGGGTGCGCTGGGTGGGCGGCGCACGGGATGGGCGGTTCTAGGGAGAGGGGAGGCAGGAGTCAAGTTGAAGATGGACCAATCGGGTGGTTCGGCTGGGCCGCGCAACCATATGACAGTTTCGCATAGCCCTTTGATTCACCATGATATTTTTTGATCAGCGGGAAAAATTGGCGGCGCGCTTTTCCGCGAAGGCTGCCATGCCCTCGCGCTGGTCGGGCGTGCCGAAGAGCGAGAGAAACATCAGGCGCTCGTAACGGACGCCCTGGGCAAGGGTGGTTTCGAAGGCGGCGTTCACCGCCTGCTTGGCGAGTTTCACCGCCACCGGCGAGAGCGCGGCGATGGTGGTCGCGGCCTTGATGGCGTCGTCGATGAGCGTGTCGGCCGGCAGTATGCGGGCGACCAGACCGGCGCGGTCGGCCTCGGCGGCGTCCATCATGCGGGCGGTGAGGATCAGGTCCATCGCCTTGGATTTGCCGACCGCACGGGTGAGGCGCTGGCTGCCGCCGGCACCTGGCAGCACGCCGAGATTGATCTCCGGCTGGCCGAATCTCGCGGTCTCGGCGGCGAAGATCATGTCGCACATCATCGCCAGCTCGCAGCCGCCGCCCAGCGCATAGCCGGCGACCGCGGCGATCACCGGCTTGGCGATGGTGGTGATCACCTCCCATGGGGCGATGAAATCGGTGCGCACCGTGTCGGGGAATGTGCGGTCCTTCATCTCCTTGATGTCCGCCCCCGCGGCGAAGGCGCGCTCGCTGCCGGTGAGCACGATGGCGCCGATCTCGGGGTCGGCATCGAAGGCGCGCAGCTGGGTGGCGAGCTCGTCCATCAGCTGGTCGCACAGGGCGTTGAGCTGCTTGGGGCGGTTGAGGCGGATGAGGCCGACGCGGCCGTGGGTTTCGACCAGGATCATCTCGAACGACATCTTCTTCCCCTTTGATGCGACCGCTGCGCGATCAGCCTGTGCCGTCCCGCGCCCCGACCCGACCACCCAATAGGTATAGGTCCGTGGGTGGCCGGGCAGGAGGGCGGGACGGCACAGGCTGATCGCGCAGCGCTGATGTTAACGCTGCAGTTTGGCACAGTAAAAGGAACTGCGGCCGGACTGAACCAGGCGCTTGACGCCGGCGCAGGTCGGGGTGCCCGGGCATTCGGGGCAGGGCTCGCCCGCTTTGCCGTAGACGCGCCAGGCATGTTGGAAATAGCCGAGCTCGCCATCGGGCTGCACATAGTCGCGCAGGGACGAGCCGCCGGCGGCGATGGCGTCGGTCAGTGTTGCGATGATCGCCGGGTGCAGGCGGGCGGCGCGGGCGCCCGGGATGGTGCCGGCCTCGCGGCGGGGGCTGATGCGGGCGCGGAACAGCGCCTCGGACACGTAGATGTTGCCCAGCCCGGCGATCAGCCCCTGGTCGAGCAGCGCGGCCTTCGCCGGCGTGGCCTTGCCGGCCAGCACGCGCTCCAGATAGGCGAGGGTGAAATCGGGGCCGAGCGGTTCGGGGCCGAGGCCGGCGAGCAGGCGGTGGCTGTCCTCGGCGCGCGTGTCCACCAGGTCGAGCGAGCCGAAGCGGCGGGGATCGACGAAGCCGACGCTCCAGCCCTCATCGGTGCGCAGCATGACATGTTCGTGCTGATGCGGCGCGGCGTTGCTGCCGGGCGGGGAGAGCACCATGCGGCCCGACATGCCCAGATGCAGCAGCGCGCTCGCGCCGTCCTCCAGGCGGATGAGGATATATTTGCCGCGGCGACGAAAGCCGCTCACCCGGCGGCCCTGCACGCGGGCGGCGAAATCGGCCGGCATCGGCCAGCGCAGGTCACCGCGGCGGACAAGCACCTCGGACAGCACGCGGCCCTCCAGACGGGCGGCCAGGCCGCGCATCACGGTTTCGACCTCGGGAAGCTCAGGCATGATCGGTCTGGCGCATGGAGTGTCTGTAGCGTGTCGTCGTGGGGGCGGCAAAAACGGCCGCGCTCGGATTGACGAGGCCCCCTGGCGAGGCCACCTTAGATCTGAGGAAAAGGCGCCCCGGCCGTCGTGCAGGCGGGCCGTCTTGTCCCGCCCCAAATGTTTTAAAACGGAGGATGCGATGGCCGCGCTCAAGGGCAGCAAGACCGAGGGTAATCTGAAAGAGGCTTTCGCCGGCGAGAGCCAGGCGAACCGCCGCTATCTGTATTTCGCGCAGAAGGCCGATGTTGAGGGCCATAACGACGTCGCCGCGGTGTTCCGCTCGACCGCCGAGGGTGAGACCGGCCATGCGCACGGCCATCTGGAATATCTCGAGGCCGTCGGCGATCCGGCGACCGGCCTGCCGATCGGCCCGACCGACAAGAACCTCGCCTCGGCCGTGGCCGGCGAGACCCACGAATACACCGACATGTATCCGGGCATGGCGCGCACCGCGCGTGAAGAGGGTTTCGACGAGATCGCCGATTGGTTCGAGACGCTGGCGAAGGCCGAGCGCTCACATGCCGGGCGCTTCCAGCGCGCGCTTGCCGAGCTGACCGCCTGATCATCGAGGCCTGAGACAGCGCTAAGACAGGCTTAAGACAGAGACGGGGAAGGGGGCGAAAGCCCCCTTCTTCATGGCCACACTTCATCGCGGGACAGCATCATGCGCGAAGGCAGCCTCGACGCCCCCACCCGTCATCCGATCCGCTGGCAGGATCCGGAGTACACCGATCCGGTGAAGCTGGAGGCCGAGCTGCATCGGGTGTTCGACATCTGCCATGGCTGCCGCCGCTGCTTCAATCTGTGCGATAGCTTCCCGCGTCTGTTCGATCTGGTGGACGAATCGAAAACCGGTGAGCTGGACAGCGTCGATCCGAAGGATTTCGCCCCGGTCATCGAGGCCTGCACGCTGTGCGACCTGTGTTTCATGACGAAGTGCCCGTATGTGCCGCCGCACGCCTTCGATCTGGATTTTCCGCATCTGATGCTGCGCGCGCGTGCCGCCGAGGTGGCGAAGACGGGTGTGCCGTTCGCCGACCGGCAGCTCGCCGAGACCGATCGCAACGGCAAGTTGGCTGGCCTGGTCTCGGGCATTGCCAATTGGTCCACCGCGCTGGGCAACAGCACCACGCGACCGCTGCTGGAAAAATTCGCCGGGCTCGAT
>CAIVDX010000160.1 GCA_903904805.1 uncultured Rhodospirillales bacterium | reverse complement strand
CGGCCTTGTGTTTCGGTCGCCGGCACGCGCTGCACGCGATGCACGCCCGATTCGAATTTCAACCGGGCGAACACGTTGCGGCCATTGATCTCGGCGATGCCTTCCTTCAGCCCACCCAGTTCAGTATCGGAATATTCCAGGATCTCGAACTTCCAGCCATGCAGGCCGGCATATTTCTGATACATCGCGAACAGCTCGGTGGCGAACAACGCCGCCTCGTCACCGCCGGCAGCCGGACGAATTTCCAGGATGGCGCTGCGCGCATCAGCCTCGTCCTTGGGCAGCAGCGCGATGCGGATCTCCTGGCGCAAGGCGGGCAGGGTGGCCCGCAGCTCCTCGAGTTCAGCCTCGGCGAGATCGCGCATCTCCGCATCGCCCAGCAGCGCCTCGGCCTCCACCATCGCGCGCTCGGCCGCCCGCAGGTCGCCGATCCGCGCCTCCAACGGTTCGAGGTCTGAAAGCTCCTTGCTGGCCTTGGAGAATTCCTGGCCGGTGATGCCCTCTGACAGCATCGCGCGCAGCTCGGCCGCGCGGTCGCTGATCCGGTCCAGCCGTGAATCGAGATCGCTGCTCATGACAGGTGGGTCGGCAGCTCCGCGAAGGCCACCGCACTCTGCTCGCCGCTGGCGAGATTCTTCACCTGCGCGACCCCGGCGGCCAGTTCCGCCTCGCCAATGATCACCGCAAACGGCGCGCCGGTCTTGTTGGCGCGATCAAGCCGCCGGCGGAAATTCCCACGATAGGCCATCTCGGCGGAAATTCCGGCCTGCCGCAATGATTGAAGAATGGAAATACAGGCCGCCTCCGCCGCCTCGCCCATCGGCACCACCGCCACCGGCCCCACCGAAACCGGAGGCTCCGCCAGCAACATCGACAAACGCTCGATCCCCGCCGCCCAGCCGACCGCCGGGGTGGATGGCCCGCCCATCTCCTCCACCAGCCCGTCATAGCGCCCGCCGGCAAGCACCGTGCCCTGCGAGCCAAGTGCGGTGGTGACGAATTCGAACGCGGTGTGGCTGTAGTAGTCGAGGCCCCGCACGATGCGCGGATTCTCACGGAACGGCACGCCGAACCGCGTCAGGTTCTCACGCACGCCATCATAAAAGGCGGCGGCCTCCGGCGTGAGGAAGCCGGCGATCATCGGGGCCTCGGCCACCGCGGCGCGGTCTGCCGCATCCTTGCTGTCGAGGATGCGCAGCGGATTGCGCTGCAGCCGGTTGCGGCTCTCCTCGGAAAGTTCGCCGCTGCGCGCTGAGAAGTACGTGATGAGCGCCGTCCGCCAGGCATCACGGCTCGCCTTGTCGCCGAGCGTGTTCAGCTCGAGAATGCACTCCGCGCCGATGCCCAGCGCGGTGAGAATCTGCCAGCCACATGCAATCACCTCGGCATCGGCCAGCGGCTCCGACGGCCCGATCAGTTCGAGCCCGATCTGATGAAACTGCCGTTGGCGCCCCTTCTGCGGTCGCTCATAGCGAAACATTGGCCCCGAATAGAACACCTTCTGCGGCAGCGTCTGCGTCAATCCGTTGCTGACCAGCGCACGACAAATCCCCGCGGTGCCCTCCGGGCGCAGCGTCACGCTGTCACCACCACGATCGGCGAATGTGTACATCTCCTTGGTGACGACATCAGACGTCTCGCCCAGCGTGCGGGCGAAGATCGCGGTCTCCTCGAAGAGCGGTGTCGCCCACGGCTCGAAGCCATACAGCTTCGCCACAGCGCGCGCGGTGGCGACCACATGGTCGTGCCGGCGCCAGGCCTCCCCGATCAGGTCGTGGGTGCCGCGGACCGGCTGGAACTGGGGCATCTATTCCGCGGCTTTGGCAGGCACTTTGGCCGGGGTGGCCGCCTTGATCTCGGCGGCGCGCTTCTCCACCAGCTCGACAACATGCTCGATCATGTCGCCCTCGAGCGTGTGGTCGGTCTTGCCAGCCATATAGACCATATGCTTGCCCGCACCGCCGCCGGTCACACCCAGATCGGTCATCAACGCCTCGCCAGGCCCGTTCACCACGCAGCCAATGATCGACAGCGAGATCGGCGTCTCGATATGCGCCAGCCGCTCCTCAAGCTTGCCGACAGTGTCGATCACGTTGAAGCCCTGTCGCGCGCAGGAGGGGCAGGAAATGATCTTCACACCGCGATGGCGCAGCCCCAGCGATTTCAGAATGTCCCAGCCCACCAGCACCTCTTCCTCCGGCTCGGCCGACAGCGACACGCGCATCGTGTCGCCGATGCCAGCCCACAGCAGGCTGCCCAGCCCGATGGAGGATTTCACCGTGCCGGCGCGCTTGCTGCCCGCCTCGGTGATGCCGATATGCAACGGGTGGTCGCACACCTCAGCCAACTGCTGATAGGCAGCCACCGCGAGGAACACGTCCGACGCCTTCACGCTGATCTTGAACTCGTGGAAATCGTGGTCCTGCAGAACCTTGGCGTGTTCCAGGGCGGATTCCACCAGCGCATCCGGGTTCGGCTCGCCATATTTCTCCAGCAGATGGCGCTCCAGGCTGCCGGCATTCACCCCGATGCGGATCGAGCAGCCATGCTCACGCGCGGCATTCACCACCTCGCGCACCCGCTCCGCGCTGCCGATATTGCCCGGATTGATGCGCAGACACGATGCCCCGCTCTGCGCCGCCTCGATCGCCCGCTTATAGTGAAAATGAATATCCGCCACGATCGGCACCGACACCTGTGCGACGATCTGCTTCAGCGCCAGCGCGCTCTCCTGATCCGGACAGGACACACGCACGATGTCCACCCCGGCCTTCTCGGCCCGATGGATCTGCGCCACCGTCGCCGCCACATCGTGCGTGAGGGTGTTGGTCATTGTCTGCACGGTGATCGGCGCATCGCCGCCCACCGGCACCGGGCCGACATGGATCTGGCGGGATTTGCGCCGGATAACGTCCTGATAGGGGCGATAGCTCATCTGTTTGCTCCGCGAGTTGGGCGGGTTTTAGCGACAAGAACGGCGGGAGGCCAGGGCATCCGTTCAGCCGCATCCCTTTATCTGGCACCTGACGGCGTCGGAGGAAGGGCCCGACCTTGATTGACGCGCCTTTGATTGACGCGCCGTTGATTGACGCGCCGGAGCACGCCGACCTAGGGTTGGCTCCGGCGGTACTCGCGTTTGCACAATCCCGCTCACCTTGATCTAGCCGACGGAGTTGCTGGCGTGCGGACGTTCCTTTTGCTGCTGCTGTCTCTGACCACCGCGCAAGCGGCCGACCTCACCAAGCTGCGGGTCACCATCCCGGTGCCGGTGCTCAGCATCTATCCGTTGATGGTCGCCCAGGATCAGCGTTTCTTCGCGAAAGAGGGCTATGATGTGGAGATCATCTCCACCAATGGCGACGGCCCGGATGTCGATGCGCTGATCTCCGGCAGCGTCGATTTCACCGTCTCCACCCCCAACCGTCTGATGACCGCCTATGAGCAGGGCAAGCCGCTGCTGGCGGCGATGAACGTGCTGAACCGCATGACGCTGGATTGCACCCTGAACAAGGCCGCGGCCGAGAAAGCCGGCATCACCAACGAGATGCCGCTGGACGACAAGCTCAAGCGCCTCGGCGGCATGACCCTCGCCGGCACCAGGCCCGGTGCGGCAACCTACCTGCTGGCCGAATATTACGCCAAGCGCGGCGGCTTCGAGCCGCAGAAAGACGTCAAGATCATCGGCATCGGCGGCCCCTCGGCGATGGTCCCGGCGGTCGAGAATGGCCGCGTGGACGTGGTCTGCGGCGCCAGCCCGATCCCGGAATTCCCGATCTATCACGGCAAGGGCATCGCACTGACCGACAACACCGGCGGTGCCGACCCGGCCTTCGACGATCTGCTGTGGGAACTCCTCTATGTCCGCCCGGACTACGCCGCGGCCCATCCGGACACCGTGAAGGCCGTGGTTCGCGCCATGGTCGCCGCGATCAAATGGATCCACGACACCTCGCCCTATGAGCAGCTGCCCGAACTGCGCCAGCGCTTCACCGGTGTGCCCGACGACCTGCTCGCCATCATCGTCGCCAAGATGGCCCCGGCCTTCAAGGAAGGCGGCGAGATCACCCAGGTCGAGGTCGACAAGGCCTCGGACTTCCTGCTCAAGACCGGCGCCATCGCCAAGGCGCCCCCCTGGAACGCGGTCGCGACCAACGACTATCTCCCGCACTAATCGCCGCCGATGGCCGGCCGCCTGTCGATCGAGGGTGTGGCGAAGAACTTTGTCGCCCGCGACGGCCGCACAGTCGCCGCGCTGGATCCGGTACATCTCACCATCGAGGCCGGTGAGTTCGTCACCCTCGTCGGCCCCTCCGGCTGCGGCAAATCCACCCTGCTGAACCTGCTCTCCGGCCTTGCCGCCCCCAGCGCGGGCCGCGCCCTGCTCGGCGGCGAGGAGATCGAGGGGGTGGATCGCCGCATCGGCTATGTCACCCAGCAGGACAATCTCTTCCCCTGGCGCACCCTGCGCGACAACGTGGCTTTCCCCCTGGAACTCGCCGGCGTGTCTGCCCGCGAGCGCGCCGCCCGCGCGGATGACTGGCTCGCCCGCGTCGGCCTCACCGGCTTCGGCGACGCCTACCCGCATGAACTCTCCGGCGGCATGCGCCAACGCGGCAACATCATCCGCACGCTGATCTACGAGCCGTCGATCATCCTGATGGACGAGCCCTTCGGCCCGCTCGACGCGCAGACCCGCCTCACCCTGCAGGCCCTGCTTCTGCGCATCTGGGAGGGCAGCAAACCCACCGTGCTGTTCGTCACCCATGATCTCACCGAGGCAATCGCGCTGGCCGATCGGGTGCTGCTGATGAGCGGGCGCCCCGGCCGCATCCTGCGCGACGAGCGCGTGCTCATCCCCCGCCCGCGCGACGTGTTCCGCATCCATGATGTCGGCGCATTCCGCGCATTGCATGACGGCATCTGGAACGATCTGGCGCGTGAGGTGGGCGATGGCGCGGCGCACTAGCCGGCTCACCCGCATCTTCGATGCCGAGAATCGTCCGGCCATCCGGCTTGGCCAGGTGATCGCCATCGCTCTGGTGCTGGGGCTCTGGCAGCTCGCCTCGGGCCGCTGGCTGGACCCGTTCTATGTCAGTCGGCCCAGCGACATCGCGCTGCGCCTGGTGCGCGAACTGTCCGGCCATCAATTCTACACCGACCTGTCGATCACCGCGCAGGAGATGGGCCTGGGCTACGCCATCGGCGCGCTGGCCGGCATCATCCTCGGCGTGGCCCTTGGCCGCTGGGCCTTCATCGCCCGCCTGCTCGACCCATTCCTGGTGGCGCTGAACTCCATCCCGCGCATCGCGCTGGCGCCGATGCTGATCGTCTGGCTCGGCATCGACATGGCCTCGAAAATCTTCCTGGCCGCCACGCTGGTGTTCTTCATCACCTTCTTCAACACGCTGTCCGGCGTGCGCGGGGTGGAGCCAGGCCTGTGCAACGTCGCGCGCGTGCAGGGGGCCAGCAGCTGGCAGATCTTCACCAAGGTGATGCTGCCGGCGGCGTCCAGCTGGATTCTGACGGGGCTGAAAATGAGCCTGCCCTTCGCGCTAGTCGGCGTGATCCTCGGCGAATTCATGGTCTCGTCGCAGGGGCTCGGCTACCGGCTGAACCTTTATTCCACCAGCTACGACACCACCGGGGCGATGAGCATGATCGTTATCATGATGGTGCTGACGATGCTGCTGACGGCTGGGTTTGACCGCATCGAAGCCTGGCTGCTGCGTTGGCGGCCGCCGATGGCGGGAATGAACACGGCGCCAAAGGCCTAAGCGCCTCGTACTTGAAAAAAGAAGCCAACAACGTCCGAAAATGAAGCGGTTAGTGGGCCAGAACCGCCGTTTTCGGTTTCAGCTGGTCGGGATCCAGCGAAACGTCGCGCTTCACCGTGCCGGTCGCGCCCAGGCTGGGCAGCACGGTGCCGTCGATCACCAGATCGATGCCGCCGGCATTGCCGGTGGTCAGCAGAAGCTGCGGCTTGTCGGTGGGGGCGGACCAGCTCTCGCCGGGGTGCAGAATACGGTTCAGCAGGATGGTGCCGGACTTGTCACGCACCTGCAGCCAGCTGTCCGCGCGCGCCCGCACCACCACCCGACCGGTCTCGGTCGTGGATGAGGTCACCGGGTTCGGCACCGCCATCGCCGCGGCCTGGTTGAGCCCGATGGAGCTGCCATTCTCGCCGCTCGGGCTGAGATCGAGCACGGGCGCGCGCAGCGGCGGCGTGGTCGGGCCAGGCTGCATCGAGGCCACCGCGGCCGAGGGCAGCGAGGGCGGCAGCATATTGTCCGCGAGCGGGGCAAGGCGCTGCGGCACCGCGCTCACCGGCTCGGCGACGCGCACATTGGTGCCGGTCATCTTGTACCAGGTGCCATAGGCCATCACCGCCAGCACCAGGCCCAGCAGCAGCAGCGCGGCCGGCGGCGCATGCCGCTCGGCGACCGGGGTGGGGAACACCAGGGCCGGCTTCTTGCCGAGCGGGGCGGTCTCGGTCTGGGTCCGCCGCACCATCTCCTCGGCGTCCAGGCCGAGGCAGCCGGCATAGCTGCGCACGAAGGCGACGGCATAGGCGGCACCGGGCAGATCGGCCAGGCGACCAGACTCCAACGCCTCCAGATAGGGCGCGCGGATGCGCAGATGCGCCGCCACCTGCTCGATGGTCCAGCCCAACCGAAGACGCGCCTGCCGCAGGTCCGCGCCGACGCGGAATTCGTCCGCGCTGGTCTGCTCGGTCCTGGCTGCGGAGAGTGCCCAGCTCTGATGTTGCAACACGCCAAACGCCCCCGATGTCTGCGCCGAACCGCTGCACGGCTGGCCAATCACGCGGCCTCGGCCGCGGACCCGGTTTCAGTTGTGTGCATCTAAACCATCGCCAGCCGGCTTGCCAACGCCCTGTTCACGATTCCAGTCACGCCAACGTGAAAAAGACATCGAAACATCATTTCTTGACGAAGCGATATGGCTGCCCGCGCAAGGACGATCCGCTATTCCACCGTCAGCCCATGCTCGCGCATCCAGCCCAGCAGGGGCTCACGCAGCGAGGCGTCGGAGGGCTCGGCGGCGCGCAGCGAGTCCAGCATGGCGCGGAAGGCGCGCAGATCCGCGTCCGCCAGCAGCGCCTTCACCGGCAGGATCGACAGAGCCGGCATGGAAAGATTGGTGATCCCGAGCGACGCCAGCACAAGCGCCTCGAGCGGGCGCGAGGCCGCCTCACCACACACCGAGATCGGCCGCCCCGCCGCCCGCCCCGCGGCGACAACATGGTCGAGCAGATCGAGCACCGGCGGCGAGATCAGGTCGTAGCGATCGGCCAGCGCGGGCGTGCCGCGATCGGCGGCGAACAGGAACTGCATCAGATCGTTCGAGCCGATCGAAATAAAATCCGCCTCCGTCAGCAATGCTTTCAACTGCCACAGCAGCGCCGGCACCTCCAGCATCGCACCGATATTCAACCGTTCCGGGCTCGGGCGAACCCGCTTGGCCTCCGCCAGCAGCAGTGCCTTCGCCGCACGAAATTCCGCAACAGTGGCGACCATCGGAAACATCACCGACAGCTCCCGCCCGCCGGCGGCCAGCAGCAGCGCGCGCAGCTGCCGCCGCAGCGAGGCCGGACGATCGAGCCCGACGCGCAGCGAGCGCCAGCCCATCGCCGGGTTCTCCTCCTCCGGCGGGGTGGCCCCCGGCAGCAGCTTGTCGCCTCCCAGATCGAGCGTGCGGAACAGCACCGGCCGGCCGCGCGCGGCATCCAGCACCCGCGCATAGGTCGCCGCCTGCTCCGCTACGTCACCGATCGCCCCGCGTGCCAGCATGGCGATCTCTGTGCGGAACAGCCCGATGCCCTCCGCCCCGGTCTCGTCGAGCTGGTCCAGCTCCATCGCCAGCCCGACATTGAGCATCAGCCGCATGCGCACGCCATCGGCCGAGCGCGCGGGCACGCCGCGCAGCTTCGCATAGCCCGCCCGGCGCTGGCTGCGGGCCTCCAGTGCCAGGTTATAACCGCTGACCACGTCCGCCTCGGGGCGCAGGATCAGCAGCCCGTCATCGGCATCAAGCACCGCCAGATCCCCGGCCTCGGCGGCTTCCAGCATGCCGCGCGCCCCGCCGAGCACCGGAATGCCCAGCGCGCGCGCCATGATCGCCGCATGGCCGCCCGAACTGCCTTCCTCGATCGCTACCCCGGCGATTCCGCGCGCATGCCACTCCAGCAACTGCGCGGGGCCCAGCCGGCGCGCGAGCAGGATCGCCCCGGGCACGATGACGTCCGGCGGCGCGTCGCCGCCCAGCGCGCTGAGCAGCCGCCCGGCGAGATCCTCCAGATCGGCCAGCCGTTCGCGCAGATAAGGGTCGGTGATGCGCCGCATGCGGTCGCGCAGCTCGTCGGCCACGCGATGCACCGCCGCCTCGGCCGACAGCCCACCACGGATCGCATCGCCCACCCGCTTCAGCCACCCGGCATCCGCGGCGATCAGCTTGTAGGCGTCCAGCACTTCGCGGGGCGCGTCGCCCACCGGGGCCGATGCGGCGATCAGCGCGTCCACCCCGGCCTGCATGGTGGCCACCGCCGCGTCCAGCCGGGCAAGTTCGGCCGGAATATCGTCGGCGAGCACCTTCTGCACCGAGCCCGCCGCACCGGCGACCAGGATCGGGCCGACCGCCAGCCCGGGTGCCAGGATCGCGCCCTGAAAACGCCGCGGCAGCGCGGCGCCGAGCGACTCCTCGGTGGTGTCGGTCGCCCCCGCCGCCGCCAGCACCTCGGCGAGCAGCATGGCGGCGGTTTCCAGCTGGTCGAGCTCGTCATCGGCATAGCGGCGCGAGACGCGGTTCTGCACCGCCACCACCCCCAGCGTGCGCCCGGCGCGGCGCACCGGCACCGCCAACAGCGAGGCATAGGGTTCCTCACCGGTCTCCGGCCGATAGGCGAAGGCGGGATGATTTTGCGCGTCCGGCAGATTCAGCGGCCGTCCGGTGGCGGCGACCAGACCCACAATGCCCTCACCGACACGCAACCGGGTGCGCCCCACCGCCTCCGGCCGCAGCCCGCGTGTGGCGATCAACTCCAGCACCTCACCCGGCCGGGCGGCATAGATCGAGCAGACCTCGCAGACGAGCTCATCGGCAATCAGCGTGGCCAGCTGCGGCAACGGCGCAGCGCCGGCGGCCATCGTCTCCCGCAGGCGCGCCAGCAGGCGGCGCGGCGGGGCCATGCTAGACCATGACCGCTAGAGGTTGGATCAGCATCGGTGGTGCGATCATGGTCGAGCCCTTTGTTTGAGAGCGTGAGTCACGCTTTCCGATGAAGAACCTTCAAGCGCTCACGCTCTGATTGGCAAGCCAGCCCGGCCGTGCGGCGAGCGCGGCCACGGCCTGGTCCACCAGCTCCCTCAGCACCTCGGCCACCGGCACTTCCGCGCGCACCATGCCGACCGACTGCCCAGCCATCACCGAACCACCCTCGACATCGCCCTCGATCACCGCGCGCCGCAGCGCGCCGGCCCAGAAATGCTCGATCTCCAGCTGCGCGGCCTCGCGCTCCACTTCGCCGGCATTGAAGCGCGCCGCAACCTCGGCCTGATGCCGCAGGAACTGCTTCGTCCCCTCATTCACCAGCCCGCGCACCGGGATCACCGGAAAGCGCTCATCGAGCTGGATCGAGGGCACCGCATCGCGCGCATTGGCGCGGATGAAGGCCTTCTTGAAGTTCGGATGCGCGATTGATTCAGTCGTGGCGGCGAACATGGTGCCCAGTTGGGCACCCGCGGCACCCATTTCCAGCATCCCCAGCACCGCCTCGCCGCGCGCGAGCCCGCCGGCGACGAAAATTGGAATATCGCGCAGCGCCGGCAGAATTTCCTGCGCCAGCACCGTCAGGCTCACCGGCCCGATATGCCCGCCAGCCTCGCTGCCCTCGATGACCAGCGCATCCGCCCCCGAGCGCGCCAGCCGTTTGGCCAACACCAGCGCGGGGGCGAAACAGACCAGCCTGGCGCCACCATCCTTCACCGCGCGCACGGCACCGCCGGGCGGAATGCCGCCGGCCAGCACCACATG
>CAIVDX010000159.1 GCA_903904805.1 uncultured Rhodospirillales bacterium | reverse complement strand
GACCAATTTCACCGTTTCGATTGAGGCGAAGGATGGCGTCACCACCGGCATCTCCGCCGCTGACCGCGCCCACACCGTCGCCGTGGCCACCAACCCCGAGGGCACTCGTGCCGACATCGTCACACCCGGCCATGTCTTCCCGCTGATGGCACGCGACGGCGGCACTCTGGTTCGCGCCGGCCACACCGAGGCCGCGGTCGACATCGCGCGCCTCGCCGGCCTCAACCCGGCCGGCGTGATCTGCGAGATCATGAATGACGACGGCACGATGGCCCGCCTGCCGGACCTGGTTGCCTTCGCCCAGCTGCATAACCTCAAGCTCGGCACCATCGCCGACCTGATCTCCTACCGCCGCCGCACCGAGCGCCTGGTCCGCCGCATCGAGGCCGGCACGCTGCAGCACGCCGCCGGCGGCGAGTGGCAGATCATCGTTTATTCCAACAAGATCGATCAGACCGAGCATCTCGCGCTGATGAAGGGTGATGTGCCGAAGGACAAACCGGTTCTGGTGCGCATGCACGCGATGGATCTCGTCACCGATGTGCTGGGCAGCCCCGGCTGGTCGGCATTGCAGAACTCCATGCGCATGATCGCCAAGGAAGGGCAGGGGATCGTGGTGCTGCTGCGCGAAACACACACCACCGCCCTCTCCGACCGGGTGCGCGCGCTCGCCAACTCTCCCCGTCCGCAACAGCAATTGCGCGACTACGGCATTGGTGCGCAGATCCTGGTCGATCTCGGCGTGAAGGACATGGTGCTGCTGACCAACCGTCACCGCACCATTGTCGGGCTGGAGGGCTATGGCCTGAACGTCGTCGAGGAACGCCGCATCGAAGGATTTGCCGAGTGAGCACGCAAGACGCCCCCGCCCCGGTCGCCCCCCATGTTCCGGGGCCGGCGCCACACCTGCTGATGGTGCGAGCGCCTTACTACCGCGACGTGGTGGACGGCATGACCGAGGGCGCGAAAGAGATCTTTTCGAGTGCCGGTGCGACCTGGGAGATCGTCGATGTCGCCGGTGCGTTCGAGTTGCCGCAGGCGCTGCGCATCGCGGTGCGGGGGGCTAAGAAGTATGATGGTTATGTCACGCTGGGGTGCGTGGTGCGTGGCGAGACCGATCATTATGACTTCATCTGCTCGACCTCGATGCAGGGTTTGATGGATGTGGCGCTGCAGTTCGGTCTGTGCACCGGCGCGGCGTTGCTGACGGTCGACAGCGTGGAGCAGGCGCTCGCCCGCTCGCGCGAAACCGGTGCGAACAAGGGGGCCGAGGCCGCCGTCGCCGCGCTGAAACAGATCGCGCTCGCCCGGCATTTGGGCGCGGCATGAGCCGTCCACGAACAGGCGCCCGCCTCGCCGCCGTGCAGGCCCTGTTCCAGAGCGAGCAGGCCGGCGAGAACGCCGAGAGCGTGATCGACCAGTTCCTCCGCCACCGGCTCGGCGAACGCGATGATGGCGCCACCTATGAAGATGGCCGCGTGCCCGATGTGGATGTCATGCTGTTCGAACGCATCGTGCGCGGCGCGGTTGCCGAACAGGAGCGGATCGACAGCATGGTGATCGCCGCGCTGCCGAAGGAATGGCCCTTCGCCCGGCTCGACCCGGTGCTGCGCGCTGTGCTGCGCGCCGGCGGTGCCGAACTGGCCATGGGCAATTCGCCGCCGGCCAAGGTGATCATCAACGAATATCTCGACGTTGCGCACGGCTTCTTCACTGGCGACGAGCCGCGCAT
>CAIVDX010000158.1 GCA_903904805.1 uncultured Rhodospirillales bacterium | reverse complement strand
GCATGCGCGGCATCGAGCGCATCGACCAGCATGTCGAGGAGTACGTCGCATGATCCGCCCATTCACCGCCCTGTGCATGCTCGCCTCGCTCGGCTCGGTTTTCTACATGTTCCAGATGAAGCACCGCTCTGAGGTGCAGGACGCGGCGATCAAAACCACCATCGCCGAGACGCTGGCGGCGCGCGAGCGGGTGGCGATGCTGCGCGCGGAATATGCCCGCAAGTCCGATGAGGGCCGTCTGCTGGAATTGTCTGACCGTTTTCTCAAACTGAAGCCCACGCAGCCCACGCAGTTTGTCCAGCTTGCCGATCTCGGCGCGCGGCTGCCAGCGCCGCGCCTTGATGCCAACGACGTACTTCCCGAGGAAGCCGAGCCCAACGCCGACATCCAGCTGCCCGCGGAGCCGCCGGTCGCCGCCGCGATGCCGGTGCAGACCGGGAGCGCGCCGGTGCTGGCCGCCGCCCGCGCGGTGCCGAAGCCCGTCATCACTGCTGCGCCGGTGAAATCCGATAGCGATGTCGCCGAAACCGCCCCCAGCCGGCCAGCTGCGCCACAGGCGCGCGTCGCGACAGCCCAGCCCGTGCTGCAGCCAGCAGCTCCGTCGAAGCCCGCGGCACCGGTCGCGACGGTCAGCACGCCGAAGCCGCAGACGGTGGCCCGACCGCCTGTCGGTGCGCCGATCCTGCAGGCGGCAGCGAGCCCGACGCGGGTCACCAGCGCTCCGCAGGGCTCGCTTCTGGGTGGCTTCAGCGGCGGCCTGGCCGCGCCGGTTCCGCTGGGTGCGGCGGGGGCCAACGGCTCCAGCGGCCGCTAGAGAACGATGGCGCGCCGCCCCCCCAACCGGACGCCCGACGACCCAGCACCCGCACATGCGCGCGGTAGCCCGCTGTCCGGCGCAAGCACGCTGCGGATGGAAAATGTGCGCGTCACCGCGCCTGATCTTGCCCGCCGGGCTGCGATCACCCGCACCCGCGGGCGGCTGATCTGGCTGGGCCTAGGCTTTTCCGGCCTGTTCTCCATCCTGGCGTTGAAGCTGGCGATCGTTACCGTGCTGCTGCCCACCCTGCCGCCGGCCGCGCGCGTCGCTGATGTCGGCCAGACCCTTGCCATCGAGCTGCCGAAGCTCTCGCAGCCCGTCGAGATTGCCGCCAGTACCGGCCGCGCGATGATCACCGACCGCAACGGCCAGCCGCTGGCGATCTCCCTGCCCACAGCCGAGGCCTATGCCAATCCGCAGGAGATGGCCGATCTCGACGAGGTTGTGGCCGCCCTGCATAAGGTGCTCGGCCGCATCGATCCGGCCGCGCTGAAGGCCCGGTTGGCCGCCGAGCAAGCCCATTGGCAGGCCGCCGGTCCCGCCACGCCGGTCGCGCCCGGGGCGGAGCCGGCGAAAAAGCCGAAATCCTTCATTTATGTCGCGCGCCAGATCACTCCGCGCGAGGAGATGGCGATCAACCGCCTTGGCATTCCCGGCATCTACTTCCGCACCACCGGCAAGCGCTCCTACCCGCAGGGCCGCGAGGCCGCGCACATCCTTGGTGGCGTGGACGTTGATCAGTCCGGGGTGGCCGGCGTCGAGCGCGCCTTCGACCAGCGCCTGAAGAGCGACCCAACGCCGCTTCGCCTGTCGATTGATCTGCGCGTGCAGACCATTGTGCGGGAGGAACTGGCCGGCGCGATGGCCGAGTTCAGCGCCATCGGCGGTACCGGCATCGTGTTCGACGTGCGCAGCGGTGAGGTGATCGCCATGGTCAGCCTGCCGGACTATGACGCCAACGCCTTCGGCGCCGCGGTGCCTGACCACCGTTTCAACCGCGCGCTGACCGGCATGTATGAGCCCGGCTCGACCTTCAAGCTGCAGACGGTGTCGATGGCACTCGACAGCGGTGCGGTGCATCTGTGGGACTTCTTTGACGCCGCCAACCCGATCCATATGGGTCGCTTCACCATCACCGACTTCGAGGGCAAGCACCGCATGCTTCAGGTGCCCGAGGTGCTGGCCTATTCGTCGAACCTTGGTGCGGCGCACATCGCGCAGACGGTGGGCGGCGAGCGCCAGCGCGCCTGGATGGAGGCGATGGGCATGCTCGATCGGGTCGGCATCGAGCTGCCCGAGGCCGGCCGGCCGCTGCATCCGCCGGTGTCGAACTGGGGCGAGCTGGCGACGATGACCATCGGCTTCGGCCACGGCATCTCAGTCTCGCCGCTTCATGTGGTGCGCGGTACCGCGGCGATCGCCAATGGCGGGCTGGTGCTGCAGCCCACCATCCTCGCTCTGGCGCCGGGCGAGGCGCCGCAGCAGGGCGTGCGGGTGATGAGCCAGTCCACCTCGGACACGATGCGCAAGCTGATGCGTCTGGTGGTGACCGACGGCTACGGCAAACCCGCGGAGGTGGCCGGCTATTTTGTCGGCGGCAAGACCGGGACGGCCGAGAAGGTGGGCGATCACGGCTACAAGAAGCACACCAACGTGGCGGCTTTCATGAGCGTGTTCCCGATGAATGCGCCGCGATATGCCGTTTATATGATGCTGGATGAACCGCATGCGACTGCGGCCACCCACGGCTATGCCACTGCCGCCTGGACCGCGGCACCGGCGGCCGGCAAGGTGATCGGCCGCGCCGGGCCACTGCTCGGGATGTTTCCGCAAATCGAGCAGGCGGCGGCGATCCAGGCGAGCCTGGCGACGCCGTTGCAGCCGTCCCGCCCGGCCGGCGCGACGCGCGGTCCCGCGGCCCCTGTGCCCGCCCCGGGCTCGGTCGCGGCCGGCAAGCCCATGGCCGCCGCGCCGATGCGTACCCCGATGGGTGCCGCTGCCACACCGATCCCGACCTCGGCCCCCGCTCTGGGCAATCCGCCAGGCGCCCTGCCGCCGCCGCAGCCCCATCAGCGGACAGAGGCCGCGCCCGCTGGACTCCCGGTGCGCCTGGTCGAGGCCCGCGGGCATGCGGCTCAGTGACATGATCACGACCCTGCCTGGCGCCCCGAGCGGCTGGTCCCTGCCAGACGGCCTCAGCATTGACGCGCTGACCGCGGACAGCCGCGCGGTGCGCCCGGGCAGCCTGTTCGTTGCCTTGCCCGGCGCGCGCGTTGATGGCCGCGCCTTCATCGCCGATGCTGTGGCACGCGGCGCGGTGGCCGTGCTCGCCCCGCTCGGCACTGTGTGGCCGGAGGGCGTTCCGGCGCGTCCACTGCTGCTCGATGCCGAGCCGCGCCGCCGTTTGGCCCAGCTGGCTGCCCTCAATGCCGGCCCGCAGCCGGCGACGATGATCGCGGTGACCGGCACCAACGGAAAGACGTCCACGGTGGAGTTCGTCCGCCAGTTGGCCGGCCCCCAGGCGGCAAGCCTGGGCACACTTGGTGTGGTGTCTCCGGCGCTGCCGGCTTTGCAGCGCGAGGGGGGGCTGACCACGCCGGACCCGATCGCGCTGGCGGAAACACTCGCCGGCCTGGCCAGCGGCGGGATCACGCTCGCGGCGATCGAGGCCAGCTCGCACGGGCTCGATCAATGCCGGCTGGACGGTGTGAGCCTGTCGGCCGCCGGCTTCTCCAACCTCACCCGCGACCATCTGGATTATCACGGCAGCCTCGAAGCCTATCGCGCCGCCAAATTGCGCCTGTTCGACACG
>CAIVDX010000157.1 GCA_903904805.1 uncultured Rhodospirillales bacterium | reverse complement strand
CCATCACTAGAAGCGTGGGCATTGATAGGAGCGTGGGCTCAGCACTTTTATCCCCTGCGGCCAGCGCGCCGGGGGCAAGGAGCCGCGCGTTGGTGCGCTCCATCAGCCGGACGCGCGGGTCGTTGCGCAGCTTCATGGCGATCTGGCCAAAGCCGGTGTCGACGGCGGTGACATGCGCTGCGCCGTGCTGCAAGAGGCAATCTGTGAACCCGCCCGTGGAAGTACCCACGTCCACGCACGATCTGCCGCTGAGCGCAATCTTCCAATGCTCCAGCGCCGCCGCCAGCTTGAGGCCGCCGCGGCTCACGTAAGGCTGGTCCTCGCCCAGCAGGCGAATGGATGCGTCCTGGGCCACCGCGGCTCCGGGCTTGTCGATTTTTTGCTCCTGAACCAGCACACGGCCGGCAAGGATGAGGGCGCGAGCCCGTTCGCGGCTGGGAACAAGGCCCCGCTCGGCCAGCAACAGGTCGAGTCTTATTTTTGTCGCTCCCGCCATCGCCTCGTCCTTCATAAATGCCAAAGGGTCATTCCCGCAGCGGAGAATGACCCTTTGATTCTTTCCCGTCTGTGGACTGCTCTACGGCTGCTGCCTGCATTGGGCAAGCGTATAGTTTGCGCCGTAAGTGGAAACCATGAGCGCCGGCGGCAGGTTACAGGGCTGCCCGTATCCAGGCAATCGACTGGTGTAGTTATTGTTTCCGCTGACACCGTTCTGGTTCGTCGTCCGCACATCGACCGTATTGCCTTGCAGCAGGACGGTCGTATCGACAAGGTCCGTTTCTGTTTCCAGGATGGTGATATAGGGGCTGTCAGGAGCAGCCGTATACACCTTGCCGTACAGCGAATTCGCGGTGGAGACCACGGTGCGCGGGTGACCCACCACGGCGAGCGTCTTTTCCACCGAATAGCTTGAAAGGTTGGCGATGGTTACGGTGCCGTCGGTCTGATTGGCGGTATAGGCACGAGTTCCGTCACTGAGCACGGTTACGCTGGCGGGATTGTTGCCCACAGGTATCGTATACGTGGTTCCAAAGGTCGAGCTGTCGTTGCCATACACGTCCAGGCTGACGTCGATCACGCTGATGGTTCCGCCATCGAAATCGGCCACCACCAGCAGGTTGTTTAACGGGCTGTACTCGGCATAGATGGGGCCGGCGACCGCCGTCATGCCCGCGGTTCCGTTAGGCGGTGTTATCGTGGTGGCCGTCACGGCGGAGGTAGAGAGCGGCAGCGTGGGGTGCGAGAAATACTTTTGCCCGTTCTGGTTCACGCAACCAGCCGGCGGAGGGCAATCGTCGTCCAGTGCGCCTCGCTGGGTGTTGATGACGGAGATCGTGTCGTCGCCGCGATTCATGATAAACATGCGTCTTAGATCCGAGGACTCGACGCCGTAAACCGGGCATTTGCCAAGCTGGATCGTCGGGTCGGCCGTGTCGTTGCTGGCCTCGATCGGGGTCGCGATACCGCTGGCCGGCGCTGTCCGCGGCGTGAGGTTGCAAGTTAAACCGGTGGAATCGGCAAAGTTCTGGCTTACCGCATATACACGGGCGCCGGAGCCTGATCCCTGGCCAGCCACAAACACCGGCGAGGGGGCGAGGGGAATCGACAGCTTAAAGCTCTCCGGGCTTCCGGAGTAGATATCTACTTGATTGCCGGTTAGGTCGCTGATGTAGAGACCTGATTGCGGCACAAACATGTTTTGCGGCAGAGCCGTGGGCGGTAGCGCGGTGAACAGCTCCTGCTTCTGCTGCAGCGATGTGGAGATAGGGAAGGTGGTGATTGTCCCGTTGCTGTCGAGGCTGTAGCCATTGAAGCCCCCATTATCGAGCGTAAAGGTCGATGGACCGATACCAATTGGGGCCTGCACCAGGATCGAATCGCCGGAGTAGTCAATGATTGTGACCTGCCCCGCCGTGTTGGGCGAGGGCGCTGAAACCGCAACTGCATACGCTTGTGGCTGCGCGGGCGGGCCACTGCCATTCACCGGCGTCACCACTGGACGATAGTTGTTTCCGCAACCAGCAATCAGGGCCGCAGCCCCGAGAGCCACGCCCACCCGAGCCAACCGCACGAACGCGTGGCCTGATCCCTTTAGAAAAAGCCTCATCCCAATCTTTCCTGCTTACTTGCTGATTGTAAATCAGGCAGTTGGGGTGGAGGCGGTCCCGGTTCCGCTCGAATTCCCTGAGTAACCAGATTGACGGATTCCGGGCTGTGAGCCTTCGCTCAAAAGCGTCTGTCCGCAATTGCCTGCTTGCCGAACTGCGGACAAAAGGTACGATGAAGCGTGACTCAATTCAAGCTGGCCTGGCAATCGAAATTGATTCTGCTTCTGGTGCTTCCCGCGGTGGCCGTGGATGCGGCCGTCAAAAGCCAGTGGTGGGCAGCGCAACAGGTCCAGGT
>CAIVDX010000156.1 GCA_903904805.1 uncultured Rhodospirillales bacterium | reverse complement strand
GCACTGGATTGGCGATCTTGGCGGACGCTTTGATCCGGCATTGGGCGAGACCCGTTTGATTCTCCCCAGATCGCGGACGTCGCGAATGTTCACCAATAATATTTCCGGTGGTAATAATGGAATTGTTGATTTGTATTTCAACAATAATAGCATTTATCAGAAACGTATATTGATATTTGGCGATTCGTTTGGGCGAGAACTTGCACGATTTATTTCAATTTTTTTTCGTGAAGTTGCTTTTCTCCGCACACCATTTTTTCATTATGAAATTTTTGATCAGTTTGTTCCAGACATCGTCGTTACCAACGGCGTCGAACGCTACCTAAGTCACTGTGCGTCCGACGATGTCCGGCCATCATTTTTCATGTATCCTTATCTGGGCAAAGCGAACTCCGCGCCCAGCAAAGACTTTGCACAGGCGTTTTCTGCGGTGCTACGCTATCCAAGCAAGCATTATAGTGATTTCGTTAAATTACTGCAATCGACAG
Source organism: uncultured Rhodospirillales bacterium (assembly GCA_903904805.1). Taxonomy (GTDB): domain Bacteria; phylum Pseudomonadota; class Alphaproteobacteria; order Acetobacterales; family Acetobacteraceae; genus CAIVDX01. The sequence goes on along the minus strand of CAIVDX010000156.1, from coordinate 3,937 downwards.
CATAGAGTGGAATTCGATCGGGCTGGATCATAGCCTGCGGCGTCGTAGTCGTTTGCGCATTGGGCTGGGCTGAGTGTGTCGATGACGAGTCCGATGGCATCCCAGAGGCCGTTTGCGGTTCGTGCTGCGGCCTTGCACAGTGCCGCCTTGCGCTTGGCACAAGCCCTCCCAATCAAGTTGAATTCGCAGAGTACTGAGCATTTTCCGCCATCGGCAAGCACCACGGCAAGCTACGGAATCATATCAAAAATGTTATCATCCGTATAACCATAGGCTTCCATTTCAGCCCCGCAGCTTGTCAAAAATATTTGCTTCTGGGCATCTGTCCAGCCTGTCTTGGCCAAATCCAGTACACGCTCGGCAGAGCCCGAGAAGGTTTCCTGTGGCCGTTCTGCCCTGAAAACCTGCGCCATGCGGTTTGCTGCGGCATCGTCGAGATTCAGCAGATTGGTCAGCCGCACAGTCACTGCTTCCGGTGCGACCGCCATTTCACGCTGGTCAACTTCTGTGATCCGGGACTGGTCCAGTTTGCCGCGTATCACGCGCCAAGAATTCATGTTTCTGGCCCAGTCTTTGCAGTGATACTCGAAATCGCGCTCGGGAAATTTGATCACGCGCGACATGATATTCTCGATACCCCGGCGGCGCGCAAATATGACACGGCAGCCGGGCCAAGCAGCGATGATACGCGGCAGCATCTGGATCGTTTCGGGATTTCCCGTCTTGTCGAACCACGGATCGACCGGATTCAGGCGGTCGAGTGTCTTTCTGAAAACCTCGAACAGTTCGGCCTTCAGTTCATCTACAGGTACATTTCCTATTAAGGTTCTGGGATTTTTGGCGTCATTCCCCGTATAGTACCAGTCCACGCGCTGTTCAATCATTTGACTGAGCCCAAGCAGATTGCCTTCGGCAAAGCCATCATATCCGGCCGCCATCAACGCACTGGCCAAGGCGCTCGTTCCCGAGCGTGGCGATCCGACGACGAACACCGGTGAGGCGGGGCCGACGGTTGATTCAGTCACCGTCGCCACAAATGTTTGCTGCGCCGCCCGCGGCATTTCCAAATACAAATCGCTTCGTGCGATCCGCAGTTTCAACCTTGGGTAATCTTCTGGCCTCAATGAATCGGGTAAATGGATCTGGAACTGGCACTGGCCATCACCAAATCCACGCTCCAGCACATCTGGTCTCGGCTCATCGGCCGGCCCGCTTGCCAGGACATTGCCATCGAGCACGATTTCCAAAGCGGGCTTCTGGTTCAAATCACCAAATTGCGCAATCCAGCCTCTCACGGTTCGGCGCGAAAAGACCTCCACCTTCCCCTTGATCGGCACCGCGCGCATCTCCCGTTCGCAAGTCGAACCAGCGAATTGTTATCATATATCGCGCCACGATGCGCGAAACCAGCAGCATCCCGCATGACGGGCCGCGCAGGGTCCGTCAAGCCCCGCCGCCGCGCACAAGTCTTGCAATCGCTGCGTCCCGGCACCTATCGTGCGCGCAAACACCGCCGGACCGCCCGATGACGATCTCAACCTACGCCACGCTGCTGAACGCCAAGGTGATCATCCCGTCGCAGCGCACCAACTATTACGCGGTGCAGAAGGACCATTTCTTCGACTTCCTGCGGCCGCTGATCGCCGGCATCCTGTTCGACGAGGCCTGGTATCTGGCCGCCTACCCCGACATCGCCGAGGCCATCGCCGCCGGGGTCATCCCCAGCGCGCGCGAGCATTACCTGCAAAGCGGCTATTTCGAGCACCGCCTGCCCTATGACATCGAGGTACACAGCGACTGGTACGTGGCGCAGTATGACGATGTGCGGGCCGCCGTCGCGGCCGGCACGTTCACGGACGGGCGCGACCATTTCCTGCAATCCGGCTTCCGCGAAGGCCGCCTGCCGCATCCGGGCTTCGCGCTGAAAACCACCGCCGCCTGACCGCATCACCGCCATCGTGATCACGTCACGATGGTGCCGGCAGTGCCATATACTTCCCGTAGGAATATTGCCGCCGAAGAATGTCTGACAAAATATGACCGTGCGCCGGGTTGCGCCGCGTTGCTGCGGAATGACAAAATATCGCCTTGATACGCAAGGCCAGATGCATGTCGATTGCGACATACGCAACATTCCTGGCCTGTGCGGCTGAGCGGAACAGAAAACCGGCATAAGGCCTGCTACCCCTCGATGACCCGGTAAATCGTCGCCGGGTGGACGTTGAAGGTCCTGGCGACGGCGCTGATTGATTTTCCGTCCCTGACGAGTTCCTTGGCCAGTTCCTGCTGGTCGAGGCGCATTTTCTTTGGCCGACCGAAGGTCACGCCCCGCGCTTTCGCGGCGACCCGGCCGTCGTTTGTCCGACTGATTATGAGGGTTCGTTCGAACTCGGCGATGCCGGCGAAGATCGTCATGACCATTCGCCCGGAAGGGCTTGTGGTATCGGCCCATGGCTCATCAAGCGACTGTAATCCTGCGCTTTTCTCCGTCAGCCGCTCGGCTATGCGCAGGAGTTCTGAGGTTGAGCGCGCCAGGCGGTCGAGCCGGGTCACCACGAGGACGTCGCCCTTGCGGAGTTGTTCGATCAGCTTCTCAAGCTTAGGACGATTGCGTTTGGCGCCGGAGAGCTTTTCTTCGAACAGCTTTTCGCATCCGGCCACGGAGAGGCGCTGGCGCTGTCCGTCGAGGTTTTGATCCTCGGTCGAGACCCGGGCATACCCTAGCTTCATGCGGATGCTCCCGGGTCTTCGCAAAACATATTGCTAAAGTCCAGACTTCCGCATAGGTATTTTGCAAGGAAAATGTCCTGCGTTTTCCGTGCCCACCTGACCCTCCGCAAAAGTCCTAAGTTCCGCACGATATGCCCACCCGCCACCTGTCCGATGAGCAGCGGCAACGCTATGCCAATTTTACCGCTGCTCCTTCGCCGGACCAGCTGGCGCGGTATTTCCACCTGGACCGAAGCGACAGGGAGATCACCGAGGGGCTGCGTGGCGACCACAACCGTCTCGGCTTTGCGCTCATGCTGGGATCGGCACGATTCATCGGTGTCTTTCCTGGCGCTGATGTCGAAATCCCCGGTTCTGTCACGGCTTTCCTGGTCGGCCAGCTCGGTTTGAAGAAGGCCCCCGGCCTCAATGGCTATTTTGACCTCAAGAACGGTCAGCGCTTCCGCCATCTCGCCCTGATCCGCAAGCGTTATGGCTTCACGGAATTCGCTGACAACGGACCGGCCCGGTTCCGCCTGACCCGGTGGCTTTATGCATTGTGCTGGAGTGGCGACGACCACCCTGGTCCCCTGGTCGAGCGCGCCGCATCGTGGCTTGTCGTCAACAAGGTGCTGCTGCCGGGTGTCAGCGTCCTCGAACGTTTTGTGGGCCGCATCCGGGACCGGGCGCAAAAGCGTCTTTGGAAACGCCTTGTCGCGGCTCTCAGTGAGAAGCAGCGCGAACGCATTACGAATCTGTTCGACGAAACCGGCGAGACCAGCTTTGCCACGCTGGACGCTCTGCGAACCGTGCCGACGCAGCGATCCTCCAGCGAGTTCCTGCATCACCTGGACAGGCTCGAAGCCATTCGCGCGTTCGATTTGCGCCCGTCGCCGCCCAAGGGCGTTCCGGCAGCGAGCCTGGAGCGGCTGGCGCGGGTTGCGCGGGCGGGAAAGCCGTCCGCGATTGCCGCCCTGCAGGAACCGCGACGGACCGCAACCGTGGCGGCGCTGTTCCATACGCTCGAAGCGGCAGCACAGGATGACGCCGCCGAACTGGCCGAGGCGCTGATCACCGATCTCGTCAAGGATGCCGAGGCCGCGGACAAGCAGGCCCGGCTGCGAAGCCTGCGCGATCTCGACGATGCCGCGATCCTGCTGCGCGACATGGCCAGGCTGGTCTTTGAAGAGAACGCCCTGCCGCTGGATCAATGGCGCGACGCCCTGTT
>CAIVDX010000155.1 GCA_903904805.1 uncultured Rhodospirillales bacterium | reverse complement strand
GCCCACTACCCAAAAGCGGAAGCGCGCTGTCCGCGAAACCTTCGATCAGCGCATGGCGCGGCAAATTGCCGAAGAACAGGCAGCGGAAGAACAGCGTAAACAAAAAGCCGCAGAACGGGCCGAATTGATTCCGCCTCTGACCGCTAGCCTGATTGTTTATCTAGGGCGCACGTATTCGATCTGATTAAGGCCGTCAGAGACCCTGAGAATAGACGTGAATTTTTGCGGCTACTTGAAGCAGAAGCAACCTCATTGATTGCGGATTGCACCGACGCCTGACAGTCAAAAAGATGGCCCGCTCGGGAGTAAACCCAGCGGGCCAAAGTTGTATCAGCGACGAAACCCAAAAGACGCTAGTGCTATGAACAAACACTAGATAGTCTCAGTGCTCCAAAAAAGCAAGAGTTTCGCCGCTGCATTTTGAAAGATGCAGCATGTTTGATCCGAATATAGATCCTCTGCGCGCTGATTCCGCCTTGAGTGGCCTAACGCTCATGCAGTGCGCGCCGGAGAACTTTGCAACGAAGGCTTGGATCAAGCCGCCGGGCGCAGCGGGGTGGTCGAAGAAAACCTACAAGGCCGGAAGCTGGTTTGCAGCCAGTGAGCGCACCGTTGGTGATCTGCGCGAGCTTGCCGCCGTGATCGACGATGCGCGCACCGACCCGCGCAAGTTCATCGTGCGTGGGGAACTCACCACGGCGGCGCGGGCCACCATCGCAAGCGGCGTGCCGTGGATCAAAAGGCGCAAGCATGAGAGGGCCGGTGAACCGGCAACGCTGGCCGAGGCAAACCGCCAGTGGATTATGATTGATATTGATGCGTGGCGTATGCCCGTATGGGCGGATCTGGCCGCCGAGCCGGAACTGGTCATTGACGCCGCAATCCATGACAGCCTGCCCGAAGCCTTCCATGAGGCCGAATGCTATTGGCACCTGTCTAGCTCAGCAGGCTTCGTTGATGGCATCCTGAAGGCGCATCTGTTTTTTTGGCTGTCCGAACCCGCCAGCAATGAATCGATCGAGGCCAGCCTGAGGTGTCATGCGCCGGAGGTGGATCTCGCGCCATTCAACGCCGCTGCCGTCCACTACATCGCAGACCCGTTGATTGAAGGCGGCTACGATCCTCTGCCGCGTCGTGTGGGTTGGCGCGCTGGGGCGGAGGCAGCGGTCAGGCTGCCAGCGCCAACGCGGGCGCTGCAACCTGCCGTGAGCATCGGCCAGCCCGCCGCGCTGAAGCTGACGGACGGCACTCGATTCGGCCGGCGCGCGCTGGGAAATGCTTGCGCCAAGATTCGCAACGCCGCTGAAGGTGAAAAACACGCCGTTCTCAACCGCACCGCGTTCGGGATCGGTGGCCTTGTCGGCGGTGGCGAGATCGCGGAAGGCGAGGCACTGGCCGCGCTGTCCGATGCGCTGGAAGCAATCCGCACCCGCTGCGCGAATTTTGACGCCGCCATGACGACTCTAAGGCGGGCGTTTGCTGATGGGATGAAACGCCCCATCGCCCGGCTTGCCGCGCCGTCGGTGGATAGCAGGCCGGTTCCTGTCCGCGTTCCAATCGGCTCAGCGCGAGACCTTCTGAGGAATGCCATAGCGCGGTTCCGGCACAGCGCCGATGAGCACAGCGCGCTTCGCACCCGGCAGGCCGGGCCGCTGCCGAACCTGCCAGCCGGGAACTTGACCGCCATCATGGAAACGCCCTGGTGGGTAGAGTTCCGGCGGAAGTGGCTGATCCGCGAGACCCCGCCGCCTGTGCTCGGGATTCGAGTCGACACTGGGGTTGGCAAGTCTGCGATGGCGCGAATGATGATCGCAGCGGAAATGCTCGCCGAGATGCGCGCTCGGGGCGACAATGCCAAGATGGCATTTTTCGTTCCGATGCACACGCTTGGCGATGAACAGGCCCGAGCCTTCGCGGCGCTGCCGGAAGCCAAAGCCGCCGGGCTGACCGCTGCCGTATGGCGGAGTCGCAAGGCCCGGCCGGAAGGTGGCGAGCCGGGCGACACCATGTGCGGGGATCTGGACGCGGTGGACGATGCCGGGCTGGCCTTGGCGAAAACGCAGGACGCTGTCTGCGCGCGGAAAATTAAGGGCGTGATCGTTCAATGCCAGCACCATGCAACCTGCCTGTTTCAGCGGCAGCAAGAGCGAACGGCTGACGTATTCTTCATGGCGCATGAAATGCTGTTTCTGCCTGCACCGGCTGTGATCGGCGAAAATGTCGCTGCTGTGATCATCGACGAATCCGCATGGCAAGATGGACTCACCGGAGCCACTGATACAGACATTAAAAGACTCACTGTCCATTCCTTGGATGTTCATGACACTTGCCCCGGCGGCGAAGATGACACCCTCCAACTCGCCGAATTCCGCCGGATGGCGTCACAAGCCCTAATTGCCGCCGGATGCGGCCCAGTGACCCGCCGTGCATTTGGTGCAGTCGGGCTGACGGCACAGGATGCGCTGAACGCTGAGTCGCTGGAATGGTCGCGCAAGCTGCAAGACAAGATCATGCCCGGCATGCCGCCCAAGGCGCGAAAGCTGGAAGTTGCTCGCGTAATTGAGAATCAGCGCATATCAAAGCACGCGCTGTTTTGGCGCGGCGTGGCGGCATTGATGGCGCAGCCGGACCCAGACTTCAAATCTGGGCATATCCGGACAGCTATCGACAGCACCAAGGATGGACCAATCCCGACCCTGTTCCTTAAGGAGCGCCGCGCCGTGCATGATGATTGGGCGGTTCCGACCCTGCACATGGACGCCAACCTAAACCCGGATCTGTTGCGGTGGCACTGGCCGAAAATCGACAAGATCGCCGACATTGCAGCCGAGACGCCGCACATGCGCGTTTTCCAAGCAACGGACTCACACTATAAAGCTGCCAACTACACCGAAGGCCCTTCAGCAAAGAAGAATCTGCGCGACCTGCATGCGCAGGTGGATGCGTTCGCTCGCCACTACGCTCCGGCACGAGTGCTGGTGGTGATGCAGAAGGATGTTGAGGAAGCCGTTATTAAGTTCTGGCCGTTACCCGCGAATGTCGAGACGGCGCATCATAATGACGTTGCTGGTAAGGATCGCTGGGGGCCGCAGCCTGACCGCCCCGGTGTTGCCGCCGTCCTTTTGGTAGGCCGCACCGCGCCGCCTCCCGAGGCCGTTGAGCGCGTCGCCGAGGCGCTAACGGGGGAGTATGTGCCTGCCGTGTCCGGCTGGTATCCGCAGGCCACTGTATCGCGGGAAATGGCGGGCGGTGGATATGAGCCTGCCGAGGTGGACCGCCACCCGCACCCCATCGCCGAAGCGGTGCGCTGGGAAGCGTGCGAGGGCGAAGTGATTCAGATTGCTGGCCGTGGCCGTGGCGTCAATCGCACTGCCTCGGACCCGCTTGATGTGTTCGTGTTGACCGATCCTGTGTTGCCACTGCCGCTGGCGGGCACGCTGTCGGCTAACTCGCTACTGCCCAACCCCGCCGCCCTGATGATGGCGGCGGGTGGCATTGAGTTCAGGAACCCGACCGACGCGGCGGAGGCATACCCGCAACTCTGGGGAAACCGGGAAGCCGCTAAAAAGGCCATGGAGCGGGAGGTTGGGGACAAAACGCTTAAAGGAGATCTTCTCTTTAAGGGATTTGTCCCCAACCTCGGCGCGCTGGTTATGTTTCAGCGGGCGGGCGCAGGGAAGCGGGCTGTCTCGGCGATGGTGGATCGCATGCAGCACCCTGACCCGGTTGCCGCAATCAAGATGTCTCTCGGCCCGATGGCGTGGTGCCGATTGGCTTCGGATGTAGTGCAGAAAGCCCCACTGGAACACGCCCACAGCGCCCGCAAAGATGCCTCCAGCGCGATTCCTGTTTCCGCTACCCACCTAGCCAAAACTTATTCAAAGCCTCTGGCGGTGCTTTCTAGCCCGCTCTTGGCCTATGCCGCAAATGACCAGCCCGCG
>CAIVDX010000154.1 GCA_903904805.1 uncultured Rhodospirillales bacterium | reverse complement strand
GGTCGGTTATCGCCAATGCGGCTCCACGGGTTGATCACCGGGCCATAGGCCGAGGTCGCGTTGGATGATCCCATGGCGAATTCGTCCATGTTGGCCTTGCCGAGGAACACCGCCCCATCGCGCAGCAGATTGGCCGTCACGGTGCTCTCATAGGGCGGAATGAAGGGCGAGAGGATCCTGCTCGCCGCGGTGGTCCGCACCCCCTCGGTGCAGAACAGATCCTTGATCGCCAGCGGAATGCCCAGCAGCGGCGCGCGCTCGCCCGCGGCCAGCTTCGCATCCGCCGCATCCGCCTGTGCGAGCGCCCGCTCGGGCGTCACCGTGATATAGGCATTGAGCGTCGGGTTGAGCGTCTCGATCGCCGCCAGATGCGCCGCCGTCAGCTCCCGCGCGCTGATTGTTTTCGCCCGCAGCGCGTCAGACGCCTGCGCGATGGTCCAGTCCAACATTATTCGACCACCTTCGGCACGGTATAGAATGGCCCCACCCGGTCCGGCGCGTTCGCCAGCACCTTCTCCTGGATGTTGCCATCGGTGATCACATCCGCCCGCGGCCGCAGCGCCACCGTGGCGGCACCGGCGAGCGGGGCGATGTTGCTCACATCCACCTCGCCCAGCTGCTCGATCCAGCCGAGAATGGCCGAGAGTTCCCCCTGCAGGCGGGGCAGATCCTCCTCCTCCAGACGAATGCGGGAGAGGCGTGCGATGCGACGTACGGTCGCGGCGTCGAGCGACATGACGATGGAAGTCCTTGGCGTGGGATGAGCGGCGGACCATAAACGCGCCCATGGCACTCTTCAACCAGACCGACCTCATCGCCCAGCTGCACCCCGGACAGGTCCTCATCGGCCTCGACCCCGGCCGCAAGCGCATCGGCATCGCCCTGTCCGACACCAGGCTGCGCGTCGCCGGCCCGGTCGGCCAGATCCCCCGCTTGAAACTCGCCTCGGTCGCCTACGAACTCGGCAAACTCGCCCACCGCGAGGAGGCCGGCGGCCTGGTCATCGGCTGGCCGCTCGATGAGGACGGCACCATGGGCCCCGCCGCCCAGGCGGTGCGCGACTGGGCGCGCGACCTCTCCGAGCTGATGGAACTGCCCGCCACCCTGTGGAACGAGCGCCTCTCCACCGCCACCGTCGAGGCCCAGATGGTCGAAGCCGACATCTCCCGCGCCCGCCGCGCCGCCATCGTCGACCGCGTCGCCGCCGCCCACATCCTCCAAGGCTTCCTCGACGCCCTGGCCGAAGCCTGACCCACCGACTCCGCGCCCGCCGGGCAGGCAATTACATTATTTTTCCAACATATTCTTATTTTTCACACATATTGATAAATCAGCCGTCATATTTCGCCCGCACCAAAATAATTGGGAAACCCCAAAAGCTGCTCCCCCCAATCCCTGCCACCCCGCACGAACCGCGCGTCTTTCCCTTCTTTTCAATATGATGACAGCCGACATCACAGGAATTTGACCGCCACACCAATATCAACAATTGCACCGAACACATAAACGTGCTGTTAATGTGCCAACAGTTAATGTGTTGTCCGCATCGGGGCCTCCATGTCGCAGCAGACGAATCTGGTTCGCTATTCCCTCCTCGCCACCGTGGCGGCCACCGTCGGAGCGCCCGGCACGGCCGCCGCGGTCGGCATGGACATCACCGACATCACCGGCAATTACTACATCGCCTTTGTGGACGACGCCGGGAACGGCACCGGCTATCAGGCCACCTCCACCAGCGCAGCCGACTATAACACCATCGTCAACACCGATGCCGCCGCAGCCGGATCGATCCTGCCCTCCGCCACCTACAATGCCTTCGTCAGCACACCCACGGTCGGTCAAACACCGGGCGTCTCCGCTTTGGCGAACATCGGCTGCACCCGCGGCGCCTGCTTCACCGCCACGCCGATTTACGAAGTGATCGGTCTCGATGGCAGCACCCCAGTCGTGGTCGAGGTCGCCGACAGCCTGAGCGATTTTCTCGGCGGCACCATCATCAATAACCTGAACACCTCCCAGTACGGCGTGCAAAAAACCGGCTATTATTACGTCTGGACCGGCAGCAACGCGGACGGTACCCCGGATGTTGGCCACGAGGTTGGCACCTCCTTTCCGGAGTTTGGTACAGCCTCGATCGGCGGTGGAACTTTTTTTAGCCAGGTCGCCGCCAGCTTTGACGTTGCGACCAACAAATATGGTCTTTACGGCTTCAGCACGGTGCTGAGCAACCAAACCGGGACGATCATCCCCGAGCCGTCCAGCCCCGCCCTGCTCGCGGTCGGTGCGGGCCTGCTGGCCGTGATGCGCCGCCGCCGCCCGGCCGCCTGATCCCAACGGCCTCCCCCCCCCCCGCGCGACGGCCCTCCGCTCCGGCCGATCCGTGACGACCTCGCCGCGCATGAAGCCATCCGCGCATGAACATCGACGGCAAACCCATCGATCCCGCTGACATCGAGCGCGTGCTGCGCCGGCTGCCCGGCGTGCGCGACGCCGCGGTGTTCACCCTGCCCGCCAGCTCCGCGGCCACCCACACCGACGCCGCTTCCGACACCGGCCCAGACTCCGGCCCAGACTCCGGCCCAGACTCCGGCCCAGACTCTGGCTCTGGCTCCGACTCTGGCTCCGACTCTGGCTCCGACTCCGGCACCGAACAGCTCTGGGCAGCGCTGGAGACCGACACACTGATCGATGAGATCATCGTCAACGCCTTCTGCCGCAAGCATCTCGGCCCCCTCACCCCGCAGACCCTGCTCCAGCTGCGCCACCTGCCCCGCACCGACAGCGGGGCATTGCAGCCCGACCTGCTGATCGCCTACGCACAGGAACTCAACGCGCACCTGCCCGACGCGTAAGGTCCACCGGTTTGAACATCACCGACCCCATCCGCCGCCGCGCCCGCGCCCAGCCCCACGCCCTCGCCATCGTCCGCGCCAACGGGCAGACCATCAGCTTCGCCGAACTCGAACAGCGCATCGACCACGCCGCCCGCCACGCCACCGAGCTGGGCATGCGCGCCGGCGACGTGATCGGCCTTACCCTGCATGGCCCGCTTGAGCTGATCTACGCGCTCGGCCTCGCCAGGATCGGCGTCATCACCGCCAGCCCCGAGCTGCCCCGCGCCCACATGCGCATCTGCCTCACCGAGACCGACACCGTCCAACCCGGCAGCCTCGCCTTCGAGCGCGACTGGACGCTGCCGCCACCCGGCCAGCCCGCCCCACCCATGCCCATCCACCCGGGCGGGCCGGCCATCTGCCGCATCGTCGGCTCGTCCGGCACCACCGGGCGCGCGAAATTCGCCGCGATCAGCCATGCCGGCCTCGCCCAGCGCGTGTTCCACATGTGGCTCGACCAGGGGCCGATGCCCGATTGCCGCCTGCTCGCCGCCGGCCTGTCCTGCGGCCTCGGCCTCTTCTCCGCCCTGCTCTGCTTCTACGCCGGCGGCTCCCTGGTGCTGTGCGCCCCCGCCGACCGCGCCGGCTTCATCACACGCTTCGGCGTCACCAG
>CAIVDX010000153.1 GCA_903904805.1 uncultured Rhodospirillales bacterium | reverse complement strand
TCCGCCCGCGCCCAGGCGGTGGTCGCCGCCTGGCGCCGCGCCCCGAGCACCGACGCGATGGCGCTGCTGCGCTCGCCCCCGCCCGACGCCAGCCTGCCCGCATTGCCGGCCTCCACCAGCATCGTGGTGATGGACCCGAAAGGCATGGTTGTTGCGTGTGCGCTCACCATGAACAATCTCTTCGGCACCGGCCGCATCGCCCCCGGCACCGGCATCCTGCTGGCCGCCTCGCCCACCGCCATCCCGCTGCCGATGCTCACCGCCGCGGTCGCCTGGACCCCCGCCGGCGCCTTCCACGCCGCCGTCGCCAGCTCCGGCCAGCAGGGGGCCGCCCTGGCCACCGCCTCCGCCATGGCCGGCGCGCTCCGCCGCACCGACCTCAGCATCCCCGACCCCGGCCGCGTCAACGTGATCTCCTGTCCCGACTATCTGCCGAAGCACGACGAAACCTGCCGCTGGGCCACCGACCCGCGCGGCGCCGGGGTGGCGCTCGGCGGCAACAACTAGGCGATGCGTTCCGTGCTTTCATGTTAAAGGTCGGCAGCGGGGCGCAGATCCCCGCGTTTCGTGTGATGGACGTGATCGCCGCGGCCAACCGCCGCGAGGCCGAGCTGCCGCCCGGCGCACCACGCATGCTGCGCATGGAGATCGGCCAGCCCGCCCTCGGCGCCCCCGCCAGCTCCCGCGCCGCCGTCATCGCCGCCCTGCAGGACGACCACCCGCTGGGCTACACCGAGGCCCTTGGCCTGCCCGACCTGCGCGCCCGCATCGCGGCCCATATCCAGGATTGGTACGGCCAGTCCGTGCCGACCTCGCGCATCGCCATCACCACCGGCGGCTCCGGCGCCTTCCCGCTCGCCTTCCTCGCCGCCTTCAACCCCGGCGACCGCGTCGCACTCGCCGCCCCCTACTACCCGCCCTACGTCAACATCCTGCTCGCCCTGGGCATCCAGCCGGTGGTCTTCCAGGCCACCATGGAATCCCGCTTCCAGCCCACCATCGCCATGCTGGAAAAGCTCGACCCGCTGCCCGACGGCCTCATCGTCGCCTCGCCCTCAAACCCCGCCGGCACCATGCTGCACCCCGACGAGCTGGCCGCGCTCGCCCGCTGGTGCCACGCGCACGGCGTGCGGCTGATCTCCGACGAGATCTATCACGGCCTCACCTGGGACTCCCAAGGCGTCACCGCCGCCGCCTTCAGCCCTTCGGCGATCGTGGTGAACAGCTTCTCCAAATATTTCTCGATGACCGGCTGGCGCATCGGCTGGCTGGTGCTGCCCGAAGATCTGGTCCGCCCGGTCGAACGCCTCGCCCAGAACCTCGCCATCTGCGCGCCCCATGTCGCCCAGATCGCCGCGGCGGCCGCGTTTGACGCGCACCCCGAACTGCGCGCCCGCGCGGCCGGCTATCTCGACGCCCGCAACCATCTCCAGGCCGCCCTGCGCCGCGCCGGCTTCACCCGCCTCTCCCCGGCCGAAGGCGCCTTCTACATCTTCGCCGACATCGCCGACCGCGGCGAACCCAGCCCCGATTTCTGCGCCCGCATGCTGCACGAAGCCTCCATCGCCTGCACCCCCGGCGTCGATTTCGACCCCGAACGCGGCAACGATTTCATCCGCTTCAGCTATTGCGGCCCGATCGAGGATGTCATCGAGGCCGGCGAGCGGCTGCAAAGCTGGCGCTAGCGCAAGCGCGCCTTTTTCGAAAAAAAGAAGGTCGTCCGCCCGACTACCTGCCCCTCTGCCACCCCTTCATCTCGCCGATCTCCTTCTCCTGCGCGGCGATGATCGCCGCGGCGAGTGTCCGCAGCATCGGGTCCTTGCCGTACTGCAGCTCAGCCTTCGCCATATCGATTGCGCCCTGGTGATGCGGGATCATCATCGCGACGAAATCCCGATCCGCGTCGCCGGTCATGGTCACCGCCATGTCCCTGTTCATTTTATCCATCCCGGACATCAACGCGGCATCCGCACCGCCAGCCGGTGCATGATCCATCGCCATGCCCTGCATTGACTGCCCGAACGCCAGACCCGGCAGCATCGCCAGCACCAGCACGCTCCGTCTCATCATCGTCGCACACTCCCCCTGCAAGCCCGGTTTCACCCACCCGGGAACCATGCCACATCTCGCCGCCCCGCCCACACGCCCTGACGCCCTTAGCCCCACACCCTGGAATCCGCCATGACCGACACCGACGCCGCCACGCTTGCCCCCACCGGTGCCCTGCGCGCGGGCCTCGTGCGCGCCCCGCAGGCCGGCGTGTTCTTCGTCGCGGTTGACGACGCCGGCACGCCGCACGGCGTCACCATCGACCTCGCCACCGCGCTCGCCCGCCACTGCGGCGTCCCGCTCGCCCTCAGCATCTTCCCCAACAGCGGCGAATGCACCGACGCCCTCGCCGCCGCGGCGATCGACATCTCCTTCATGCCCGTCGACCCCGCCCGCGCTGCCCGCGTCGCCTTCGGCCCCGGCTACTACATCCTCGAAAGCACCTACCTGGTCAGCGCCGCCTCCGGCATCACCAGCCTCGCCGAGGTCGACCGCCCGGGCGTCCGCGTGGCCGGCATCGCCAACACCACCACCATCCGCGCCTCGGCCCGCAGCCTCACCCACACCCAGCCGATCGCCTGCCGCGAGGTTGACGCCGCCATCGCCATGATCCGCGACGGCCAGGCCGATGCGCTGGCCCTCTCGCGTGACGTGCTGAACCAGCTCCTGCCCAGCCTGCCTGGCAGCCGCATCGTCGATGGCGGCTTCCAGCAGACCTCGGTGTCGATCGCCGTGCCGCCCGGCCACACCGCCGCCCTCGCGGCGGCAAGCGCCTGGCTGGAGCGCGCGAAGCAGACCGGCACCGTCCGCGCCGCCTTCGACGCCGTCGGCCTGCCCGACGAACCCGTGGCGCCCTAGCGCGGGAGCCTCCCGCCACCCGGAACAGGGAGCGCGGGAGCATCCCGCCTCTGGGCACAGCAAGAAAGCATGGTCTTTTTTGAAAAAAGACCCAAAAAACTTGTGTTGGTTCAACGCATGCGTGGCGGCTGG
>CAIVDX010000152.1 GCA_903904805.1 uncultured Rhodospirillales bacterium | reverse complement strand
GACAAACCACCTTTAACGGCAGCGATCACCCGCGACCGAAGATCAACCGAGAGCGTCTTCCCCATCCATGCTGGCCTCCGCTCCAGCATCAACGGTGAATCACATCACGCCCGCGTCGCGGAATCCCCTATTCGACTCCGGCGGAATCCCCTATTCGACTCCGGATGAAAAGAACCTGCTCTAGGCACGATCAGGCCCTAAACCCCCTCCCGACACTCCAAGTGCCAGCGGTGTCCAGGCGCACAGCCCCTGGCCTTATGCAAGCCTAACGGCCCCTGCAGGCCGCCTGAGCAGGTGGATCACCCAGCACGTCAGCAGCACGATCCCCGTCGCATCCAGCCGAAGGGCGGTGCGAAATCCGATCACCTCCACCAGCGACCCGATCACCAGCGCCCCCAGCGACTGGCCGACGAACAGCATGAAGGCGAACACCGACACCGCGGTGCTGCGTCGCTCCGGCAGCAGTTCGCTGGCGCGCGCCTGCAGCACGCCGTGGGCGGTAAAATAGCCGAAGCCAAGTGCGATCTCGACGCTGATGAAGATCAGAGGGTCGCTGATCAATGTGCTGACCAGCAGCCCGACAGCCATGCACAGGCCGCCAAGCAGGAAGAGGAGCGGTTCGCCCAGCGCGGGGATCAGCCGTCGGGCGACCACAGCGTAGCCAAGTCCGCCGATGCCGAAGCAGGCGAGCGTGAGGCCGATCCGGGTGTAGGACAGGCCCCAGCCCATCCGCATATAGGGCGCCAGAAACGGGAAGCAGCCGGCGAACAGACCGCCCTCGGCGATGCAGGTGAGCAGCAGGGTGCGCGAAAAAGGCGTGCCGAACAGCAGTTTGTAGGTGGCGAACTCGAACCGTCCATCGCCCTGGCGCGGGTCTTCGAGGCTGCGCAGCCGGTTGGCCAGGGCCCCGGCAAGCACCAGTGCCACGGCCGCGAACACGA
The DNA here is from genome assembly GCA_903904805.1 of uncultured Rhodospirillales bacterium. Lineage (GTDB taxonomy): Bacteria > Pseudomonadota > Alphaproteobacteria > Acetobacterales > Acetobacteraceae > CAIVDX01. The sequence continues at coordinate 3,523 of CAIVDX010000152.1, read as the reverse complement.
GGAACACGCCGCGCCAGCCGATCGTGTCGCCGAACACGCCACCCAGCGGACCGGCCATGATCTGGCCAATGGTGAAGCCCGCGGTGATGCGGCTCATGGCCACCTGGCGCATCTGATAGGGCACGGCATCGCCCACATAGGCCAGGCTGAGTGGCACCAGCCCGGCGGCGGCCGCTCCGGTGAGCGTGCGCAGCAGGGTCAGTTGGAGCAGGCTCGCCGCCAGCGCGCAGGCCGCCATGGTGATCGCGTAGGCGCCGATCGCGACGACCATCACACGCAGCTTGCCGAAGCGGTCGCCCAGCGGGCCGAGCAGAAGCTGAGAGATGCCATAGGGCATGGTGAAGGCGGCGATGACCAGCGAGACCGCGGCGATCGAGGACTGGAACTCGTTGGCCAGCACCGGGATCAGCGGATCGATCACCCTGGCGCCGGCGGAGGAGAGGAAGCCTGCCGCGGCCAACAGGAAAAAGGGGATGCGAGTCGACATTCTAAGCGCGATGTTCCTCAGCCAAGTGCACCGCCCGGGTCTGTGGTCCCCGAACCGGCGCGTGCGCAACCATAGCGGATGACGCCGTTGGAGACACCATTGCTGGTGGCAGATGTTGCGGTTTCGGCATGGGCTGCGATGGGTGGCGGGGATCAGCCGGGAGCTGCATATCCGCGTGTGCTCAGGCAGGTCCTGGTGTCCTGCCGTTGCTGCAGCGGATAGGTGATGCCGTAAAGCACGAAGCTGTAGAAACGCCGTTTCACTTCCTTGTCGGCGTCGGTGCTTGCCTTGGACTGGCAGGAGGCGAGATCGGCGCTGTATTGCGCGGCATCATGGTCGCCGCGCATCTCCGGGTCGGAGGCGCAGCCGGCGAGCAGAAGCAACAGGAAACCGACGCGGCGCATGGGCCGCAGGCTAGGGCGCGCTGGGTCGCGAGGCAATTGGTGGCGGCGGTGGAAAATATGTCCGGCCCGGCGTAACCTTTCGCTCGGCCGGGACGAAACCGGTCACACCCGTGAAAGGTCCGAACCATGCGCGCTGTGATCCCCGCCTTGTTCGCTCTCGCCGTGCCCGCTTTCGTGGCGCCGGCGCAGGCCGCCACCGTGATTGCCTATGACCAGGCGGCCTTCGCTGCCGCACAGGCCGCCGGCAAGCCGATCCTGCTGTTCATCGAGGCCAGCTGGTGTCCGACCTGCGCCAAGCAGCGGCCGATCCTCAGCGGCTTCTACAAGGAGCCGGGTTTCGCCAATCTGCAGGTGATGACGATCGATTTCGACACCCAGAAGGATCTGATTGCCGCGCTTGGGGTGAACAAGCAATCCACCCTGATCGCCTATCACGGCAAGGATGAGCGGGCGCGCGCCACCGGTGTGACAGATCCGGACAAGCTCCGCGCGCTGGTCACCAGCAGCGAGTCCTGATCCCGGATCATGGGTCTCGGCAGCCTCCCGCTCGCCGCGCTGGCGGGAGGGCTGACGATCCTGTCGCCCTGCGTGCTGCCGATCCTGCCGCTGGTGCTGGGCAGTGCCGCCAGCGTGCATCGCTTCGGCGCCGGCGCTTTGGTGGCTGGCATCGTGGTGAGCTTCGTCGCGGTGGGGATGTTCGTCGCCACCATAGGCTATGCGATCGGCCTGGATGAGGATGTGTTTCGCGTTGGCTCCGCGCTGCTGCTCGCTGCGGTGGCGCTGGTGTTGCTGGTGCCCGCGCTGAGTGACCGTTTCGCGCTGATGGCCGCCGGGGTGGGCAATGTCGGGCAGCGCCGGATGAAGGGCATCGCCCCAGCCGGCCTTGGCGGCCAGTTCGCCATCGGGCTGTTGCTGGGGGCGGTGTGGTCGCCGTGCGCGGGGCCGACATTGGGCGCGGCCTCGGTGCTGGCCGCGCAGGGCAAGGACCTGCTGGCGGTCACGGGCGTGATGGCGGCATTCGCGCTCGGCATCGCGGTGCCACTCCTTGCGGCGGCGATGGCCTCGCGCAGCGCGTTGCTGGCCTGGCGCGGACGGATGATCGCGGCCGGGCGTGGCGGGCGCATCCTGCTTGGCGGCTGCGCCCTGGCGGTGTCGCTGTTGATCCTCACCGGTGCGGACCGCGCGAGCGAGACCTGGTTGGTGGATCACTCGCCGGACTGGCTGACCGATCTCACCACCCGCTACTAGCCGCCCTCCGCCGTGATGACATCAGCGACGGCACTGCAATTCGGTTTGTCTCGGCGGCTAGTCGAAGCTTGCGGCGCCAGGGATGACGGCGAGGCCTGCGGCGGCGACTGCGGTGTCCTGCTCGCCGGAGCCGGAGCCGACGCCGATGGCGCCGATAACGGTGCCGGCGACGATAACAGGCAGGCCGCCAAAGAGGTTGATCCGGCGGCCCTGGGTGGCGATCGCGAGTTTGATGTCCACACCTTCGGCGATACCGCCGGTGGGCACGCCGTAGCAGGCAGAGGTTCTGGCTTTGGCCAGAGCGGTTTCCTCGGACATCGCGAAGGCGCCGTCCATGCGGGCGAAGGCGAGCAGGTGGCCAGCCGCGTCAACAACGCAGATGCATTGCGGAACGTTGATCTCGCGCGCCTTGGCGATGGCGGCGGCGAGCATGGCGGCGGCGCCTTCGTAGGTGAGGATGGTGGCGGTTTTGGTGAACGGCATGGGGCGGGACTTTCAACGTGGCGGGCGCCGACACGGTGGGGCGGATGGGTGGCGCCGCGCAAGGGTGGGCGTGTGGGCGCCGATGTCCGCGCTGCGTCTGAAATATCCGCTACGGCTGCAGCATCGGCGGTCGATGTTGATTGAATGGGATTACCTGGCGGTGCGCGCAGGCCCACATACCGAATGGTTCATTCACAGGAGGCCCGCATGACCGCCATCACGAATTCCGCCACCTATCGCCTCGGCGATCGCAGCGTGAAGCGCATGGGGTATGGCGCGATGCAACTGGCCGGGCCTGGCGTGTTCGGCCCGCCGAAGGACCGGCCCGGGGCGATCGCGGTGCTGCGCACCGCGATCGAGAGCGGGGTCGATCACATTGACACCAGCGACTTTTACGGCCCGCACATCACCAACCAGCTTATCCGCGAGGCACTGGCGCCCTATCCGGGGGATCTCACCATCGTCACCAAGATCGGCGCCGTGCGGGATGAGAAGGGCGGCTGGATCCCTGCCTTCGCACCGGCGCAGCTGACCGAGGCGGTGCATGACAATCTGCGCAATCTTGGTGTGGATGTCATCGATGTCGTCAATCTGCGCATCATGATCGACCCGCATCACCCGGCCGAGGGATCGATCGAGGCGGAGCTCACCGCGGTGGCGGACCTGCAGCGCCAGGGGCTGATCCGCCATATCGGTCTGAGCCATGCCACACCCACGCAGATAGCGCAGGGGCGGGCAATCTGCGACATCGTCTGCGTTCAGAACAAATATAATCTGGCGCATCGCGGCGATGACGCGCTGATCGATGACCTCGCGCGCGCCGGTACCGCCTATGTGCCGTATTTCCCGCTTGGCGGCTTCAACCCTTTGCAGTCGGCGATCCTGTCCGCGGCCGCGGCCG
>CAIVDX010000151.1 GCA_903904805.1 uncultured Rhodospirillales bacterium | reverse complement strand
TGCATGATCGGAAAGATTTTTGTGCGGCGGTAATAGTCCTGCTCCACCGAACGGTAATCCGGGTAGAGCAGATCAACGCCCGGCGCGCCCTTGACGAAGCACGACAGCTCCCGCGCGCTGAACACCGCATCCAACTCGCCGTCCACCAGCATCTGGTTCAATGTCTGCGTCGGCCCGATCGGCAGGATCTCGACCCCCTCGGGCACCTGCAGCCTGGTGCGCTCATCCCGTCCCGGCTCCTCCTGTCCGCCGGTGCGCCACCGGATGGCTGACGGCGACAGCCCAAACTCCTCCTCCAAAATGCCGCGCATCCAGACATTGGCGGTCTGCTGATATTCCGGAAGACCGACAAGTTTGCCGGCCAGATCGCGTGGCCCGGTGATGCCGCGATCGGTGCGGATGAAGATGGACGAGTGCCGGAAATGCCGGGACACGAACACCGGGATCGCGACATAGGGGCACAGCCCGCGCGAGGCCTGCATCAGGTAGCTGTTGAACGACAGCTCGGCGACATCGAATTCATTGTAGCGGAATGCGCGGAAAAACAGCTCCTCCGGCTCCAGCGGCAGATAGGTCACCGCGCAGCCATCCACCTTCACGCGGCCATCCTTGATCGGGCGCGTGCGATCATACTCGCCGCAGGCAATGGTGATCGGAACCAGCTGAGACATTGCGACCTCACGGAGCAGGGAGTGACGGAACACGACACGCGCCATGCCGATGCGCAATATGCCATTTCTGAAGGCAGCAAGCCCTATGCCAACCAGCCCGGGCATCCCGGAATGGCATGATGCGTGCTTGGCTAGTGCGTGAAAGTCCTGGAGCGTCATCATGGATATTGCGTCCGTGCCTGTCATCCTCAAGAACGCGCATCTGCTGGACCCCGATCAGGCGCTCGATCGGCTCACCGATCTCACCATCATCAACGGCCGGATCGCCGCCATTGGCCCAGCGGCGCCGATGCCCGACGCCACCGAGATCGACCTGCACGGCCAATATCTCTCCGCCGGCTGGATCGACCTGCATGTGCACGCCTACGGCACGCTGGGCTTCGCCAACCCCGATGCGGTGGGCGTCTATCAGGGTGTCACCACCTTCGTTGAAGCCGGCGGGCCAGGCATCGGCACGCTCGATGAATTCATGGCCACCATGGATGGCCTGCAGACCAGCCTCTATGTCGGCCCCTTTATCCGCCCGATGGGTCTGCTTGGCCTGAACTATATCGAAGGCGACGTGCGCACACTCGGCGAGGTCCCGGTCACCAAATGGCTCGACTTCGCCAAGGATCACCGTGACGTGCTGCGCTATCTGAAATGCAATGCCATCGGCGATTACGGGCCAGGCACGCTGAAGCTCACCAAGGGCATGGCGGAGATCCTCGGCATCCCGCTCTATATGCATATCGGCGAATTCCAGATGCAGAACCCCGACCATCTGCTGGCGCCGGAGGCATTCAAGGTCGCCGAGGCCGGTGACATGATCACCCATCTCTATCACGGCAATCTCGGCCAGATCATCGATGACGACGGCAAGATCCTGCCGGTGGTGCGCGATGCCGAGCGCCGCGGCGTACGCTTCGACCTCGGCTTCGGCGCCTACAATTTCAACTGGAAGGTCGCCGAGACCGGCTACGCCCAGGATGTGCTGCCCTTCACCATCAGCTCCGATCTGCAACAATTCAATGTGGTACGTCCGGTGAAGTCGCTGGCCAACTGCATGAGCGCGATGCTGCGTCTGGGCATGAGCCTGCGCGATGTGATCACCCGCGTCACCACCAACCCCGCCATCGCCCTGTCACTCACCGATCGCGCAGGCGCGCTGAAGGTGGGCATGCCGGCCGACCTTACCGTGTTCCGCGTCGAGGACGGTCCCTACGAGTTGAGCGACTGCTACAAGCAGGTTCGCATCGCCGAGCAGAAATTCGTGCCGGTGATGGCATTCAAATCCGGCCAACGCTTCGATTGCGACATGGCGATGGGTGAGGATGAGAGCAACTGGTTCCTGCAATTCGCCGAAGAACATGTGCCGCAGGCGGCCGCCACGTTGCAGCCGGCCCAGCGCGCCTTCCTCGCCGATCTCGCCACCGCCTTGTCGGCGATCGACTGGACACTCACCTCGGCCGAAAAACTCGATGTCGACAAGGCTCTCGAACTGCAGGCGATGTTCCATCGCGTGCGCGCCAGCCATCCGCTGACCCTGCGCCAGGCACTGCGCGCCGTCTATGACTGCTTCCTCGACAACCCCTTCACCATGCAGATCGGCCTGCTGCTCATCAGGCTCGAACGCCCCTTCGCGATCGAGCGTCTGCGCGCGGTGGCCGGCCGTCAGCCGGTGGCAGCCTGACAGATGGATGGCGAGGCAAGCGCGCTGTCCGGCGCCGACCAGGATGGCTGGGCGCCGCTCACCGGCTTCAAGGCCGATGCCGACAGCTTCCCCCAGCGCGCCCGCCTGCTCGGCGAGGGCATCATCATCTTCCGCACCAAAAATGGCTTCCGCGGGGTCGAACGCGCCTGCCCGCATATGAAGGCAACCATGATGGAAGGCGAACTCACCGCCAATGACAGCATGCTGCGCTGCCCGCTGCACGTCTTCACCTTCCGCCTGTCCGACGGCAAAGGCGTGAACTGCCCCGGCTTCCGCCTGCGCGTGTTCGAGATCCGTGAGGACGCCGGCCAGTTCCTCGCAAGGCCCGTCAGCTGAACCGGGCCCCGCCTGCATGCGTGCCACGATGGGTGTGACCAAACTGCAGGCCGGCCGCCCCCTCGCCCGGCGCCCGCTGCCGCGCCTCTCGCGCCGCGCGGCGATCATTCTGGTCCAGCTCGGCATTCTCGCCTTGCTTCTGGCGATCTGGGAGTTTGGCGTCTCCAGCAGGAATCTTCCCTATTTCAGCCGCCCCAGCCTGGTCGCGGCCAGGCTCGTGGCCATTTTCGCGGACGGCTCGATCCTGCGCCATATCAGCGTCACCATGACCGAGATCGCCGCCGGCTATCTGCTCGGCACGGCAGTGGGCCTCGCGCTTGGCATCGTGCTGGGCCGTTCGAAAATTCTCTCGGATATCCTGCAACCTTTCATCATCGGCCTCTACAGCATCCCGAAGATCGCCCTCGCCCCGGTCTTCATCGTGTGGCTGGGCCTCGGCATCGCCTCGAAGATCGCAGTGGTGTTTCTCGCCACCTTCTTCCTGGTGTTCTTCAACAGCTACGCCGGCCTGCTCGGCATCAATGAGGAGCTGGTGCGCCTGGCACGCCTGATGGGCGCAAGCTGGCCGCAGACCTTTGGCCGCGTGATCCTGCCGGCGGCGGCGGGGCAGATCTTCCTCGGCCTGAAAACCGCCGTGCCCTACGCGGTGATCGGCGCGGTGATCGGCGAATATATAGGCTCCAGCGAAGGGCTCGGCTATTACATTCTTTATGCGTCGCAGACCTTCGACGCGCCGTCCCTTTTCGCGGGCATCCTCATCCTGGTCGCCATCGTGTTTTTGGCGAACGCCGGCCTCGCGCGCCTCGAAGGCCGGCTGATCCGCTGGCGCGCCGCCGCCACCCAGCCCATCCAATTGTGACGACCCCAGAACAGGAGATGCCGATGCCCACCCGCCGCATTCTGATGCAGACTGCCGCAGCATCGCTCGCCGCTCCCCTGGTGGCCCGCACGGCGCGTGGACAGGGCACCGGGCTCATCACCGTGCGCGGAGTCTATTCCGCCCCCGGCATCACCTATGCCGGCCTGTTCCTCGCCACCCGCACAGGGCTGTGGGAAAAACACGGGCTGAACGCGCAGCTCCGCCAGGTGCAGGGCGGCCCCCTCGGCATGGCGGCCCTGACCAATGAAGAAGCCGACTTCGCCGGCCTGTCCTCAACAGATCCGGTCATCGGCTGGGACAAGGGCATCAAGACACTCACCATCGCCGCCTTCACCGGCGGCCTTGCCACCCAATTCACCGCCCGCAAGGACTGGCTGGCCACGCGCGGCATCGCCGCCACCGCCACGGCAACCGACAAGATCAAGGCGCTGAAAGGCGCGCGCGTCGGCGTGGCCACCATCGGCGGCGGCCCGGCACAATATGTCCGCTACCTCGCCCGCAGCAACGGGATTGATCCGGAAACCGAGATGAAACTCCTCGCGGTCGGTTTCGGCCCGGCGCGCATCGCCGCCCTGCGCACCAGCCAGGTCGATGTCACCGTCGGCGACGCGCCCGAGGTGGATCAGATCGAGGCCGAAGGCTTCGGCGAACTCTACATCAACTGCGCCACCGACCTGCCGGTGTTCCGCGAATTTCCCTACACGATCGCCTCCGTCACCCCCACCTACGCTGAGCGCAACGCCGAGGCGACCCGCCGCATCGTGCACGCGATCGGCGAAGCCAACGACCTGTTCTACACCAATTTCGGCGAGGCGGTGGATCTCATGCGCGCCCAATATGCCACCGTCGATCCCAAGCTGGTGGAAAAATCGCTGATCCGCGATCGCTCCACCTTCCCGCGTGCCGCCCGCATGACGGACGCGATGTGGCACAACAATCTCGAGGTCGCTCTCGCCACCAAAATGATTTCGGCACCGATCCCCGACCAGGAGGGCGTGATCTGGACCAATCGCTACAACAGCTAGGCACGCGCGCGATGCAACCCGCCCTGGGCTTCGCCGACGTTTCGCTGGCATTTCCCGGCAACGGCGCCGACACGCTCGCCCTCGATCGCGTCAGCCTTGAGATCGCGCCAGGCAAGATCACCACCGTCGTCGGCCCGTCCGGCTGCGGCAAGACCACATTGCTGCGCCTTGCCTCGGGCCTGATCGCAAGCTCATCCGGCCACGTGACCCACAAGGGCGCGCTGATCAGCGGCTTGAACACCGGCGTCGGCTATGTCACCCAGGACAGCAATCTGTTCCCCTGGCTCACCGCACTCGGCAATGTCGAATTTCCGCTCGCCGTGCGCGGCGTGCCACGGCGCGAACGGCTTGAGCGCGCGCGCCACTGGCTGCACCTTGTCGGCCTCGACGGCTTCGAATCCTTCTACCCCGCGCAGCTTTCAGGCGGGATGCAAAAGCGCGTCGCCATCGTCCGTACGCTGATCTACGAGCCCGACATCGTCCTGCTTGACGAACCCTTCGGCGCGCTCGATGCGCAGACACGCATGTCCCTGCACGGCGAATTGCTTGGCCTGTGGGAGCGCACACGCTGCACCATGCTCTTCATCACGCATGATCTGGTCGAGGCGATCACCCTGTCTGACGAGATCGTCGTGATGACCCGCCGCCCCGGCCGGGTGAAATGCACCTACACCGTGCCCCTCGCCCGCCCCCGCGACGTGTTCCAAATCTTTCTGCAACCTGGGTTCGACGAAGCCTATGCCGAGCTGTGGACCCATTTCAAAGCCGAACTCACAGCGGCGTAGAATGCACCGGAGTGCGAACGCATGGACCAGCTGACACCGACGGGATCGCCTGATCTGGTTGATGCGAGGCGCGGGCTCGTCGCCCGCGCCGCCTTCACCTCCGACGAGATTTTTCGCCAGGAAATGGCGCAGATCTTCGATCGGGTCTGGGGTTTTGTCGCGCACGAGTCCGAAATCCCCAATCCCGGCGACTATGTGGTGCGCCGGCTCGGCAGCGCCGAGGTCATCGTCGTCCGCGATGCCACCGGCGCGCGCGTGCTGCTGAACTCCTGCAAGCATCGCGGTGCGAAATTGTGCCGTGCGGATTCCGGCACCGCCCGCAACTTCGTCTGCCCCTATCATGGCTGGAGCTATGAGCGCGACGGCACGCTGATCACCACCACCTTCGATCGCCACCTTCCCGCCGACCTTGCGCGCAGCGAGCTCAATCTGGTCGTTGCACCGCGGGTGGAGATTTTCTGCGGCCTGATCTTCGCCTGCTGGAACCGCGATGTCGCGCCGCTCGATGACTATCTGAATGATTTCGGTTGGTATCTGAAGGCGTTCCTCGCCCGCACGCCCGGTGGGATGGAGGTGCTCGCCCCTCCCCACCGTTGGCGCACCAAATCGAACTGGAAGGTCGGCGCGCTCAACTTCATCGGCGACAGCCAGCACATCCTCACCACCCACACCGGCCCCCTGACGCTCGATCCGGTGCGCGCCGCGCAAAAGGGATTCACCAAACCTGGCGAGCGTAGCTTTCAACTTGTCACCGACAATGGCCATGGTGCGACCATCACCTATCTCGCCGAGGGCATGCCGGAGGAGGCCTATCGCACCCATCCGGCGGCACTGCGCCCGCTCTACGAGGCTCTGCTCGCGCCGGCACAGCTGGGCGTTCTCGACCGGCTGCGTGTCGCGGTGGGAACCATTTTCCCCAATCTCTCCTTCATCGAAGCCCAGTGCGGGCCGGCGGAAAAGGCGATCATCCTGCGCATTTGGCAGCCGATCAGCGGCACCGAGATGGAGGTGCTCAGCTGGGTCCTTGCCGAACGAGAGGCCGATGCCGACTACAAATCACGCGTTCTGCGCAATGGCTTTCGCAATTTCGGCGCCGCCGGCGTGTTCGAGCAGGACGATCTCGAGCTCTGGGCCGCGGCCACCCAGGCGTCGGACAATCCGATCGCGGCCGCCTATCCCTACAGTTTTCACACCGCCCTGCCTTATATGGACAAGCCCGACCCGTACCATGATCTGCCCGGCCGCGCCTACCGCCCTTCGGACACCGAGGTCGCGCAGCTCGCCTTCATGATGCACTGGCAACAGATGATGACCCGCGATGCAAGCCATGACTGACCCCGCGAGCGCCCCCATGCAGACCTGGTTCGCGGTGCAGAATTTCCTGTTCCATGAATCATCTTTGCTCGACAGCCACGCCTATCGCACATGGCTCACCCTGATCGCGCCCGACATCCATTACAGCGTCACCACGCCGCTTTTCCGCGACGCTGGTGCGGCGCCGGTCGATGTTGCGGTGATCGACGAGGACATCGTCGCACTGCGCGCGCGCATCGACCAGCTCAGCGATCCCCGACTGACACGCGCGGAAAATCCCGCCTCGCGCACGCGCCGCATCATCGGCAACCTCCAGGTCGTCGCGTCAGACCGCCAGGACACCTACATCGCCAGCTGCAATCTTCTGGTGCATCGCTGCCGCCCCAACATTCCCGAAGGCGCGCTCTATGCCGGCACACGACGCGACATCCTGCGCCGGAACGACACCGGCTTCACCATCGCCGCCCGCACCGTCGCCCTCGACCACACCGTCCTGCAGGGCGGCGCGGTCTCGATCCTGTTCTAGGCCGATGAGCGCCGAACCGATCCGCCTGGGCATCGCCGGCCTTGGCCTGGCAGGGGCGATGATGATCCGTGCCGCCGCGCGCCATCCGCGCTTCGTGCTGGCCGCGGCAGCCGACCCGCGCCCGGAGCCGCGCGAGATCTTCGCGCGCACGTTCGGCGGGCGCACCCATGCGGATTTCGCGGCGCTTTGTGCCGCCCCTGAGCTGGAGGCACTCTATATCGGCACGCCGCACCAGCTGCATGCCGCCCAGGCGATCGCCGCGTTGCGCGCCGGCAAGCATGTTCTGGTCGAAAAGCCGCTCGCCCTGCGGCTGGAGGAGTGCGACGGCGTCATCGCGGCCGCCGAGGAAACCGGCCGGACGCTGATCGTCGGCCACACCCATGGCTTCGATGCCAATGCGGTCGCGATGGCGCGGCTGGTGCAGAGTGGCGCACTGGGCGCGCTGGGCATGATCCTCGCCTTCAACTACAGCGATTTTCTGCTCCGCCCCCGCCGGCCCGATGAGCTCGACACAGCCCAGGGCGGCGGCATCACCTTCAACCAGGTCACGCATCAGATCGAGATGGTGCGCATGATCGGCGGCGGCATGGTGCGCAGCGTGCGCGCCAGCGTCGGCGCCCTGGAGCCGCTGCGGCCCACCGAGGGGCACTGCAACGTCTTTCTAGAGTTCGAGAACGGCGCCTCCGCCTCGATCCTCTACAGCGGCTATGACTTCTTCGACAGCGACGAATTCCACCACTGGATCGCCGAGGGCGGCCAGGACAAGCCATCGAACCGACACGGCAGCAGCCGTGCCGCCCTGACAAGCCCCGATTTCGACGAACCGGCGGCGCAACGCCACCTCGCCTATGGCGGCCGGCCAATGCCCGAGGAGCAGCCGCATCTGCCGCATTTCGGCGTGCTGATCGCCACCTGCGCCGGCGGCGATGTCCGCCTCTCCCCATCGGGTCTGACCGTCTACGGCACGGCAGGGCCGACCGAACTGCCAGTGCCGCGCGGCGAGGGCCGCCCTGGCCAGGGCGACACACTCGATGCCCTGTGGTCAGCGGTCCGCGAGGGCCGTCCGGACATGCATGACGCACGATGGGGCAAGGCAACGCTCGAAGTGATCCTCGCCATCCTCCGCTCCGCCCGCGAGCGCCGCGAGATCATCCTTGAGCATCAGGTCACCACACCTGAGTATGGCGGCGGATCAGGCTGAAGAGCTTTGGGGTGCCTAGAGGAGCCGTGCTGCCTCAGCGTGCTTGTTGCGAACTACTTTATCGTAAGATGATCATTGCGTCGGGGCAAAGCTGACGCGGAAAATGAGCCGATGGAATAGGGAGTGTAGAAACTCACTTGCGGCCATCCGTGTTGAAGGAACAAGGTCTGTTCTGGCGCGCAGACCTGCATCCTGGCGTTGGATTTGCATGGATAACAGTGCTGGTGCGTTTGGCAGGGGGCAGATTTGAATGATAAGGGCGCCGCGAATCTGGTGTAGTAGCGAGGTTGTTCATGGGGAGCGCAGATAGCACTGCCGCATCTGGTCTTTTGAACATGCCGCGCATTCCAAACGCGCTGCTGCGTGGAATCGAGCCATGGGTGGTCCCGATTGGGCTGCTGCTCATCTGGGATATTGTCGTCCGTTTGGCTTTTGTTGGCCCCCAGCTTTTGCCATCTCCTGAGCGCGTTGTGCTTTCGGCGATTTCACTCACCGCCAGTGGCGAACTTCCGGCGGACATGTTGGTCAGCACCGCGCGCGCGCTGGCAGGATTCGTCATTGGTGGGACAATTGGGCTTGGGCTTGGCTTTCTCAACGGCACATCCGATGTCGCCGCGCGCTATCTCGACAGCACGATGCAGATGGTCCGCAACATCCCCCATCTGGCTTTAATTCCGCTGGCGATCCTCTGGTTCGGCATTGGCGAGGCGCCGAAGGTTTTTCTCGTCGCATTCGGCGTGTTCTTCCCGATCTACCTGAATACCTATTTTGGCATCCGCTCGGTCAGCCCCGAGCTTGTCGAGATGGGGAGGGTCTATGGCCTGCGCCGGCACCGGCTGTTTCGCGACGTGATTCTTCCCGGCGCGTTGCCATCCATCCTGCAGGGCGTTCGCTACGCTTTGGGTGTCATGTGGCTCACCCTGATCGTCGCTGAAACCATCGCCACCGATCAGGGCATCGGCTTTCTCACCATGAATGCGCGCGAGTTCCTGCAGACCGATGTGGTTCTGATCGGCATTGTCTCCTACGCGCTGCTGGGCAAGCTGGCCGATTGGGTTGCGGTTCGCCTGGAACGTAGCCTGCTGCCATGGCAGCGCAGTGCCACCTAGCCAATGACCGCGGGCACACCACTGGCTGTGATGAGAGGCCTGCGGAAGGATTTTGGCGCGCATACCGTGCTGCGCCACGTTGATCTCACTCTGCGCGGCGGGGAGTTCGTCGCCCTGGTCGGGCACAGCGGCTGTGGCAAGAGCACCCTTCTGAGGTTGTTGGCCGGTCTGGAGCAGCCAACCGCAGGTGACATTACCATCGGCGAGCATGGACGACACGGCTACGAGGCCGGCGTGCGGGTGATGTTTCAGGAACCGCGTTTGCTGCCCTGGCGTAGCGTTCTCGATAATGTCGGCATCAGCATGCGCGGTGACTGGCGTGCCTCAGCCCTGGCGTTGCTCGACGAGGTAGGGCTGCGGGACCGCGGCGAGGCCTGGCCGGCGATCCTCTCCGGCGGCCAGCGCCAGCGCGTCGCCCTGGCGCGCGCGCTGATCTCAAATCCCGAGCTGCTCCTTCTCGATGAACCGCTTGGCGCACTGGATGCACTGACCAGGCTTGAGATGCAGGGGCTGATCGAGCGCGTGTGGCGCGAGAAGAAATTCGCGGCTCTTCTGGTCACCCACGATGTTGCCGAGGCAGTGGCCTTGGCGGACCGGGTACTGTTGATGGACGCTGGCGGCATAACGCTGGATCTCGCGATCGACCTGCCACGCCCCCGCCTACGCGAGTGGCCCGAGGTGACACGGCTCGAGGCCAAAATACTGGATCGGATTATGGCGCGTTCAACTGGAGACTCTGCTGATGCAGCATAGCGGGTTCACACGATGGGCGCTCGTGGCGGCGATCGCCGCACTCCTCGCCGTCCCCCAGGCGCGCGCCGAGGACGCCCCCCGCGTGACCGTGCGCATGGCGGTCTCGCGCGCCTATAACAGCCTGATGCTGGCGCGCGCGCGCGGCGAGATGGAACGCAACCTGGCGGCGCAGGGTATCTCGATCAAATGGGTCGGCCCGTTTGCCGCTATGGCGCCGCAGATGGAAGCTCTGACCGCGGGTGAGGTCGATTTCGGCAGCGGCAGTTCCAGCGCCTTGGCCAGTGCCGTGCTCGCCCGCGTGCCGGCCACGGTCTTTGGCTACACCATCGAAAAGCCTGGCTTCGAAGGCATCATCGTCACCGAGACATCGTCGCTCAAGTCGGTGCACGATCTGATCGGCAAAAAGGTCGCAGTCAATCGCGGTGGCTCGGGGGAATATCTGCTGCTGAAGGCGCTGGAGTACACTGCCATCCCGGTCGACAAGGTCACCCGCGTCTATATGGGCCCGGCCGACAGCGGTTCGGCCCTGCAACTCGGCAATGTCGACGCCTGGGCAACCTGGGATCCCTTCATTTCAATCGCCGAGGACAAGTTCGCCGCGAAGTTGATCGTGCCCGCCGATACGATCGGATCGGAGAATGCGATTGTCATGGTCGTCCGAACAGCGTTCCTGCAGGGCCATCCTGAGGTCACCCGAGAAGTGTTCCATCAGTTACGGATGAGCGACGATTGGGCAGTGGCGCACCCCGAGGAGGCTGGCGCGCTCTACGCCTCGGATGCGAAGATGCCCGCGTCGCTCGGCAGGCTTCTGGCGAGTCACGCCAGCAACCCGCTGCTCGCGGTCGGCGCGCAGCAACGTGGCGAACTGAAACACCTCGCGGCCTGGATGTACGATCACAGGATCATTCCAGCCCTTCCAGACCTCGACCCCAACATCGTCGACTTCTCCAACCCGCAATAGGCAGACCGCACCACAGGACAAAAAAGGGACGCACGCGATGAATGACCTACAGACGAGCGAGACCACGCATGGCATCGACTTCGCCTCCGCAGGCCCAGGCACGCCAGCTGGCATTTTGCTGCGGCGGTTCTGGCAACCCATCCAAGTCTCGGCCGAGCTGGCACCGGGGAAGGCCAAACCAATTCTGATCATGGGCGAACGTTACACGCTATATCGCGGCGAATCGGGAACGGCCTACGTGGTGGGCTTTCGCTGCGCCCATCGCGGCACCCAGATGTCGACTGGCTGGGTGAAGGGAGACGATATTCGCTGCCTGTACCACGGCTGGACCTATAATGGCGGCGGCGCGTGCGTCGCCCGGCCTGCGGAGAACCCGCCTGGTCCCGCTGCCAACGTGTCCATCCCCTCTATTCCCACGCGCGAACATCTGGGCCTGATCTTCGCGTATTTCGGCGAGGGCGAACCGCCGGCATTTCCGCCTTATCCCGCCTTTGATGATGGCGGACTGGTAGAGGCATCTTGCGACTATTTCTCCTGCAACTGGTTCCAGTCCTACGAGAACTCGGCGGACGAGGTGCATGTGGCCTATGTGCATAGCTCTGGTGGATCACATCACAATCTCCGGAACGAAAAAGCCTTGCCGGAGACCTGGCCGGAGGATGCGCCGTTCGGCATGGTCCGCCACAGCCGGGTCAATAATGGGCCGGAGCGAACCACACTCTACATCTTTCCCAATGTCATGCGTATCGTCGTGCCGCCGTTCAATGGCCTGAAGGGTGCCGGCGGCTGGCGCGATACCTACATCACCAAAGTGCCAACGGACGATGAGCACCATTTGCTGTTCATTCTGCATTCCGCCGTCGTGCCGCCGGCCGAGATGCCGGCCTATCTGGCCGCCCGCGCGGAGTTTGAGGAACGCTGCGCTGCAGCACGGCCGACCGAGGAGGTCACCCAGGACATTCTCGATGGCAAGCTGCATCTTTCGGACGTGCTCGATCACCCGCGGCTGCTGGTCATTGAGGATTCGGTCGCCCAGGCCGGCCAGGGCGTGATCGCCGACCGAGACCACGAGGTGCTCGCCCAGTCCGATGTGTGCATCGTCCGTATGCGCCGGCTGATCGGCGCCGAACTGCTCGCGATCGCTCAGGGCCGGCCGGGCGGCACATGGGTCTATAGCGGCGAGAAGCCCCAGCGCGGCTTCTGACCGGCCACCCGCGACGCCGCCGACGGGAAGCCGGTCGTCGCGGGGGTGCGACACACCCGACCTCGGCTGATGCATCGCGGTGCTGTGCCAGAACGTGATCGCTCGTGAACGTGATCGCTCGTGGATGCGCCCGAGAGCGTGAATCACCCTGTCAAACACAGGGCTAGACCAGGATCGCGACACCGATGCTGATCC
>CAIVDX010000150.1 GCA_903904805.1 uncultured Rhodospirillales bacterium | reverse complement strand
TTCACCATCGGCGGCGTGACCGGCGTGGTGCTGGCCAATGCGGCGATCGACTATTCGCTGCATGACACCTATTACGTGATCGCCCACTTCCACTATGTGCTCAGCCTGGGCGCGGTGTTCTCGATCTTCGCCGGCTTCTATTACTGGATCGGCAAGATCACCGGGAAGCCCTATCCAGAGTTCTGGGGCAAGGTGCATTTCTGGGTGACGTTCATCGGCGTGAACCTGACCTTCTTCCCGATGCATTTCCTGGGTCTGGCCGGCATGCCGCGCCGCTATCCTGACTATCCGACCGCGTTTGCCGGCTGGAACCAGGTGGCGTCGTTCGGCTCCTATATCGGCGGCTTCTCGATGCTGATCTTCCTGTATGTCTGCTACCGCACCTTCACCAGCAAGGAGCATCTGCCCGCCAACTATTGGGGCGAGGGTGCCACCACGCTGGAATGGACGGTGAGCAGCCCGCCGCCGTTCCACACCTTCGAGGAACTGCCTCAGATCCACTGAGGCGGCTCTTCGGGTTGGCTGAAAGAGTAACGTGATGAGCGAGAGTGCGGTCCCTGTTGCGGAAGCCGGCTATCTGACAGGCGCGAGCCTGCGGGACTGGCTGATGCTGCTCAAGCCGCGGGTGATCACGCTGGTGGTCTATACCGGCGCGATCGCTTTGTGGGTGGCACCGGGGCATATGCATCCGGTGGTGGCCGCCATCGCGTTGCTCTGCATCGCGGTGGGTGCCGGGGCGGCCGGCGCGCTGAACATGTGGTTCGACCGCGACATCGATGCGGTGATGCGCCGCACCGCGCAGCGGCCCATCGCGGCCGGTCGCATCGCGCCGGAGGAAGGGCTGGCCTACGGCATCACGCTGGCGGTGGCCTCGGTGCTGCTGCTGGGGCTGGCGACGAATGTTGTTGCCGCCTCGGTGCTGGCGATCTCGATCGCGTTCTATGTCGGCATCTACACCATGTGGCTGAAGCGCCGCACGCCGCAGAACATCGTGATCGGCGGGGCCGCCGGCGCGTTCCCGCCGCTGATCGGCTGGGCGGCGGTGACCGGCGGGACCGCGCTGCTGCCGATCCTGATGTTCGCCATCATCTTCCTGTGGACGCCGCCGCATTTCTGGGCCCTCAGCCTGTATGCGCATGACGACTACAAGCGCGCCAACGTGCCGATGCTGCCGGTGGCCAAGGGCATGCGCCACACGCGCTGGCAGGTGTTGATCTACACGCTGGTGCTGGTCGCGGTGTCGGTGCTGCCCTGGGTGTTGGGTGTCGCCGGGCCGATCTATGGCGTGCCGGCCAGCCTGCTGGGCGCCTGGTTCGTGATCGACGCGATCCGCGTGGTGCGCGACGCACAGGACGAGACCGGCCGCAGCCTGACCAAGGACGCGCCGGCGCGGGCGACCTTCAAATTCTCGCTGCTCTATCTGTTCCTGCTGTTCGGCGCGCTGGCGGTTGATCGTTTGGGGCCGTGGTCGTGATGGACGTGGTGAAGCTCACCCCGGAGCAGACGGCGGCCCTCTACAAGCAGCGTCGCGGCCGCAATCTGGCGATGCTGGTGGTTCTGGTTGGCATGGTGGTGATGTTTTTCGCGCTCACCATCGTCAAGCTGAGCCAGCAATGATCGATCTTCTTCCCCGACACCTCCCGCACAGGGTACGCACATGAGCACCGACAGCCACGCCATTCTCCCGCCGACCAGCTCGGGGCTGAAGCAGCCTTATCACCTGGTCGATCCCAGCCCGTGGCCGCTGGTGGGCGCGATGAGCGGCGGCCTGACCGTGTTCGGCGGCGTGCTGGCGATGCATGACATGGGCTTCGCGCTGCTGATCATCGGCCTGCTCGGCATCTTCACCACCGCGTTTTTGTGGTGGCGCGATGTGCTGAAGGAGAGCGGCACGCCGGGGATGCATTCCAAGGTGGTGCAGCTGGGTCTGCGCTACGGCATGACGATGTTCATCGCCTCGGAGGTGATGTTCTTCAGTGCCTTCTTCTGGGGCTATTTCCACTTCGCGCTGTTCCCCGAGCATGTCGCCGGCCAGGCCGCCGCGGTGTGGCCGCCGGTGGGGGTGCACACGTTCGACCCGTTCCACCTGCCCTTCCTGAACACGATGATCCTGCTGCTCTCCGGCACCACCATCACCTGGGCGCATCACGGGCTGCTGACCGGCAACCGGAACGCGCTGAAATGGGGCCTGGGGCTGACCATTCTGCTGGGTCTGAGCTTTACCACCTTCCAGGCGATCGAATATTCCGACGCGCCGTTCAAGTTCATCAATGGCGGCGTGTATCCGTCGGTGTTCTTCCTGGCGACGGGGTTCCATGGCTTCCACGTGATCGTCGGCACCATCTTCCTGACGGTGTGCTGGTTCCGCGCGATGCGGGGCAGCTTCACCGTGGAGCGGCATTTCGGCTTCGAGGCGGCGGCCTGGTATTGGCACTTCGTGGACGTGGTGTGGCTGTTCCTGTTCGTGGCGATCTATTGGTGGGGCGCGGGTCCGACCGCCGGCTAAGGCCGGGCGGTCCGGGCCGATGACCGACGCGGCTCCCGCGTCACCCCAGCTGGGGATTCTGGCGACGGCGGTGCGCTGTCGCTGCCCGCGCTGTGGCAGGGGGCCGTTGTTCGCGGGGGTGCTGACGGTGCGCGATCACTGCCTCGTGTGCGGGCTCGATCTGCGGGCCTGCGACACCGGCGACGGCGCGGCCTTCGCGGTGATGCTGGTGCTGGGCACCATTCTGGTGGTGCTGGCGTTCTGGGTGGAATTCCATTTCAATCCGCCGTTATGGGTGCATGTGGTGCTGTGGCCGGCGTTGGCGTTTCCCGGGGCGATCGCGATGCTGCGACCGCTGAAGGCCGCGCTGGTGGCGCAGCAATATCGCGTGCGCTCGACCGAACACTCCATGTGAGGGATCGTCGATGAGTCGTCGCCGCCCGATGGGCCGCCCGCCGGGCCCGCAAAAGCCGCTGCGCCAGCGCATTCTGTTGCCCACCATCGCCACGGTGGTGATGGTGGTCGTGCTGCTGGGCCTGGGCATCTGGCAGCTGCAGCGGCGCGGCGAGAAGCAGGCGATCCTCGCGCGGATCGATGCCGCCGAGGCGGCGCCGGCGATCCCGGCGCCGGAGGCGCCGGAGCAGTTCACCAAGATCTTCGTCAGCGGTCGCATCGATCCCACCCGGACCGCGCGCTATCTGTCGGAGGTGCGGCCCACCAGGCAGGGCGAGCAGATCGGCTCGCGGGTGATCCAGCCGCTGATGCTGGCGGATGGGCTGCCGATCCTGGTCGATCGCGGCTGGGCGCCGGAGGTGAACGCGGTGCTCGACACGCCCGACAGCATTTTCGAGGGCTATGCCCGCTTGCGCGACGACGGCGGCAGCTTCACGCCGAATGACGACGTGGCGCGGCTGCATTTCTACTCGCCGAACGCGGCGAAGATCGGTGAGGCGCTCGGGCTGGCGCGCGTGGTGCCCTATATCCTGGTCGCGATCGCCGAACCGCCGCCGGCCGGGCATTTCCCCCTGCCCGCCCAACGCCTGCCGCGCCCGCCGAACGACCATCTGAGCTACGCGCTGACCTGGTTCGGCCTCGCCGCGGTGCTGTCGGTGATCTACGCGCTGTGGCTGCGCAAGGCGGCGCGGCGATGAACGCGATGGCCGAGTCCGCCTACGCGCTGCTGCAGGCCCGCGCCGCGCGGATCGCCACGCTCGGCGAGGCGAGCGCGATGCTCGGGTGGGACAGCTCGGCGATGATGCCGCCGGGCGGCGCGGCCAGCCGCGGCGATCAGATCGCGGTGCTGTATGGCCTGATGCATGAGCTGGGCACCGCGCCGGAGGTTGCCGACTGGCTGGACCGCGCCGAGGCCGCGCCGCCGGAGGGCGCGTGGGATCGCGCCAATCTCGCGCTGATGCGCCGTGGCCACACCCGCGCCACCGCCGTCGATGCCAGTCTGGTGGAGGCCACCGCGCGCGCCAACTCGGCCTGCGAGAAGGTCTGGCGCGAGGCGCGCGCGCTGTCGGACTTCGCCATGGTGGCCGACAGCCTGGCCGAGGTGGTGCGGCTGGCGCGCGAGAACGCCGCCGCTCTGTCGGCCCGGCTGGGCATGAGCCCGTATGACGCGCTGATGGATGGCTATCAGCACGGCATCACCGCCAGCGACGTGGCGCCGGTGTTCGCGCAGTATGAGACCTTCCTCGAACGCGCCCTGCCCCGCGCGCTGGAATTGCAGGCCGCGCGGCCTGCCCCGCTCAAGCCGACCGGGCCGTTCGCGGTGGCCACGCAGGAGGAGCTGTGCCGTCGGCTCTCGGCCGCGGCAGGGCTGGATTACGACCATGCGCGGCTGGATCGCTCGGTGCACCCGTTCTGCGGCGGCACCCGCACCGATGTGCGCATCACCACCCGCTATGACGAGGCCGATTTCGCCCAGGCGCTGATGGGCGTGATGCATGAGACCGGTCATGCGCTGTATGAGCGCGGGCTGCCCGAGGCCTGGGCGCGCCAGCCGGTTGGCGAGGCCGCCGGCATGGGCGTGCATGAAAGCCAGTCGCTGATCATCGAGATGCAGGCCTGCCGGTCGGATGCCTATCTGACCTGGCTCGCGCCGATCCTGCGGCAAAGCTTCGGCAATGACCCGGCCTTCGTGCCAGCCAATCTGGGCGCGCTGTGGCGGCGCGTGTCACGCGGGTTCATCCGGGTGGATGCCGACGAGATGACCTATCCGGCGCACGTGATCCTGCGTTTCCGGCTGGAGCAGGCGCTGATCTCGGGGGATCTGGCGGTGGCCGATCTGCCGGGGGCGTGGAACGATGGGATGCAGGCGCTGCTGGGCATCACCCCGCCGAACGACGCGAAGGGCTGCCTGCAGGACATCCATTGGTATGACGGCGCGTTCGGCTATTTCCCCAGCTACACGCTGGGCGCGATGGGCGCGGCCCAGCTGATGGGCGCGGCGCGGCGCGAGCTGCCGGGGCTGGATGGCGAATTGGCGCTGGGCAATCTCGGCGCGCTCACCGGCTGGCTGCGGCCACGCATCCACAATAAGGGAAGCCTGCTGGGCTATAACGACTTGCTTCTTGCCGCGACCGGCAAGACACTGGACCCAACAGATTTTCAGAATCATTTGGTCAGCCGCTATCTCGCAGGCTGACCACGCGCGAGGGGTGTGGCGACCATGAAGTTCCATTGCT
>CAIVDX010000149.1 GCA_903904805.1 uncultured Rhodospirillales bacterium | reverse complement strand
GCGGCCACGCTGTTCGCGCTGGCATGCGCGTCGCCGCCAGCCTCGATGAAGGCGGTGAGGTCGCCGCGCCGATAGCCGCAGACACCGAAGCCGGCGGCGCGCAATCGTTCCGCCACCGCAAGACCCATCGCCCCCACGCCGATGATGCCGACAATGCTCATGCGATGCGCACGGTGCTGTCGGAAAGGCTGAGCGTGACGGTGAGCGCACCTTCATTGACCGTCCATTCGCGCAGTTCGTAGGAGACTGCGCCGAGCTTGATGAACGGGTCCTGCTGCGCGAGGGCATGGGCGTCGGCAAGGCTGGCGGCGCGGATGATGGTGAGGCCGTCGAGCTGCACCTCGCCATCGCCGGGGGCGACGGGGCCCGACAGCATGATGTGGCCGTCCTGCTCGGCGGCGATCATCCAGCGCAGATGGGCGCCAATATTGGCGTGCAACAGGGCGGGATCGCGCGTGCGGCGGAGCTGGATGAAGCGTTTCAGCTTCGCGGCGCGGGCAAGCAGGATGGCGGGATCGTTGGATGGCTCTGCTGGCATTGGATGTTTCCCCTGATGGTTGTTATCGCGCGATGCCAAGATGCGCCCGCAGCGTATGTCCCGCATAGCCCCGGCGGAAATGGCCGCGTGCCTGCAGCAGCGGGATGACGCGGTTGCAAAAATCCTCAAGTCCCTGAGGGAAGGTCAGCGGCATGATGTTGAAGCCGTCGGCCGCGCCGGTCTCGACCCAGGCGATCATGTCCTCGGCGATGCTCTCGGGCGTGCCGCAGAGGATGCGATGGCCGCGGGCGCCGACGACGCGTTGGTAGAGCTGGCGGATGGTGAGATGTTCCGCGCGTGCCATCTGCAGAACGATCTGCTGACGGCCCTGCTGGGTGTTGCTGGGTGGCAGGTCGGGCAGCGGACCATCGAGATCATATCTGGACAGATCGAGATTGACGATGTCCGACAGGGTCTTCACGCCGATCTCCGGGTGGATCAGTTCCTGCATCGTTTGCAGGCGCGCGCGCGCCGCCGGCTCGGTGTCTGCGATGACCGGGAGCAGGCCTGGCATGATGCGGATGCTGTCGGGGTCGCGGCCTTCGGCGGCGGCGCGGGCGCGCATGTCGGCGCGCAGGTCGCGGGCCACATTGATGTCCTGCTGCACGGTGAACACCACGTCGGCATGGCGGGCGGCCAGGGTGCGCCCTGGTCCGGACTGGCCGGCGGCGACGATGACCGGCTGGCCCTGCGGCGAGCGGGGGGTGGAGAGCGGGCCGCGCACGGTGAAGTGGGCGCCGTGATGGTTGGCGAGATGCAGGGTGGCGGGGTCGTGGAACTGGCCGGTCGTCTGGTTCGGCGCGGGGCTGCCCGGCTCGTAGCTGTGCCAGAGTTGCTTGACGAGGCCGACGAACTCCTCGGCGCGCTCATAGCGCTGCGCGTGCGGGGCGTGGCTGGCGTGGCTGAAATTCAGCGCCTCTGCTTCGGCCGAGGAGGTCACCACGTTCCAGCCGGCGCGGCCGAGGCTGATCAGGTCGAGCGAGGCGAATTGGCGGGCGACGCGGAAGGGCTGCGCGTAGGTGGTGGTGGCGGTGCAGACGAGGCCGATATGGGTGGTGACGGCGGCCAGCGCGGCGAGCAGGGTGAGCGGTTCGAGCCGGGCGGCGGCGCCGGTGAGCGCCCAGATCGCCGGCTCGTCGGGGCCGAAGGTGGCGTTGGAATCGGCGGTGAACAGCATGTCGAAGCCGGCGGCCTCGGCGGTGCGGGCGGTGGCGACATGATCGGCGAAGCTGATGTTGGCCAGCGGGTTCACCGACGGGTCACGCCAGGCGGCGATGTGGTGGCCGGGGCCGTGGATGAACAGGCCGAGATGCATCGTGTTTCCTCCGTTGCCGGCAGTATAGCCGACCCGACCCGACATCGAAAATTCGGTTGCACCAGGCATCCAGGCTGTACAATCCTTTCGCCGCGCGATCGGCGCGAGGGACAGTTAGGGGGACAGATCAATGAATAAGCGGACTATTTTGGGGTTGCTCACCGGTCTGGCGATCGCCGCCCAGCCGGCGTTGGCCGCGGATGATGCGGTTGCGCGTGGCAAATATCTCGTGGCCGTGGGTGGTTGCACCGATTGCCACACAGCGGGCAGCCTGATGGGGCAGCCGGACATGGCGCATTTTCTGGGCGGGTCGAATGTCGGGTTTTCGATCCCCGGGCTGGGCGTGTTTGTCGGGCCGAATCTGACCTCGGACAAGGAGACGGGTCTGGGTGGCTGGACGGATGAGCAGGTGGTGACCGCGATCACCACCGGGGTGCGCCCGGATGGGCGCAAGCTGGCGCCCTCGATGCCCTATATGAACCTCGCCGCGCTGACCCATGACGACGCGCTGGCGATCGTTGCCTATCTCAAGAGTCTGCCTCCGGTGAAGAACAAGGTGCCCGGGCCGTTCGGCGCCAGCGAGAAGGTGAGCGTGTTCGTGATGGATGTGCTGCCGCCGCCGGTGCATAATTCGCTGCCGCCACCGCCGGCGCACTGAACGCCGAAAAGTTTGTTGCTGCTTTTTTTTCAAAAAAGCAGCGTTGTTCCAGCCTTACGCGTGATCCATTTCCACTGACTGGCGCAGCAACAAATCCCGATAGGGCCCCGGACGGTTCGACAGGACGTCCGGCGGACCGTCCTCGATGATGCGGCCGTGGTCGAGCACGACGATGCGGTCGAAGTTTTTCAGCGTGCTCAGCCGGTGCGCGATCGAGATGACGGTGCGGCCCTGCATCAGCGTGTCGAGCGCGGCCTGGATCAGATGTTCTGATTCCGAGTCGAGGGCGGAGGTGGCTTCGTCGAGCAGCAGGATCGGGGCGTCCTTCAGCAGGGCGCGGGCGATGGCCAGGCGCTGGCGCTGGCCGCCGGAGAGGCGGGTGCCGCGGTTGCCGACCATGGTCTGGAAGCCTTCCGGCAGGGCCTCGATGAACTCGCGGCAGATCGCCATGTCCACGGCGCG
>CAIVDX010000148.1 GCA_903904805.1 uncultured Rhodospirillales bacterium | reverse complement strand
ATCACCGCATCCCGCCAGCCCAGAGCCGCCATCGCCGCGAACGCCTCGGCCTGCAGCGTCAGCGGCCGATAACCCAGCCGCAGTGCCTCATCCAACCAGAAGCTCAGCCCCTCGTCGAACACCGCATCCAGTTCACCCGTGGCCAGTTTCGACATCCGCCTGACATCGTTCGGCGCCCCGGTCAGATTCAGCGTGCCGCCCCAGCTCACAATATCGGCCAGGCTGAACCCATAATGGCCCAGCACCTGATCGGTGATCACCCGGGTAGAATGCGTGGGGTCCTCCTTCACCGAAACATGCAGCGGATATCTGGCCTTTTTGATATCGGCCAGCGAGGTGAAGCCCAATTTCGGATTCACCACGAACACGAACTGGTCCCAGGTCGGATACACCGCCACGATGCGCAGATCGAGCGGCGCGCTGAACAGCCCCACCCCGCGATAGGCCTGGGTGAGCAGACCCGATGGATTGATCACCGCCATCTCGATGCCGCCCTCGGCCACATCATGCGCCAGAATGGGCGAGCCTGTCGCCATCCGCAGCCAGGGCCGAAACCGCTCACCCGAGCCATTGCCCACGACGATGCACATGTCGCGATTGCCGCCATAGGGCGTCTTCGGATTGCCGGCGACATTCAGGCCGAGTTCCCACAGCGTTTTCGCGCGCAGGAACTTGGCACCCCTTGGCAGCTTTTCCATGCCTTCCCCTCTCAAGAGAGTTTTCTTCCTTTTTGAAAAAAAGAAGCAAAAAAACTTTTGGACTTTTGGCCCGGCGCGATCAAGGGCGGCCCACACTGGACGGCCAGCGCGCGCGTGATACCATCCTTGCAATCAACAAGAACGACAGGGAAGGAACCCCGATGCGCTATATTGACTCGTTCAACCATTTTTTCCCGCAGGCCTTCTTCGACCGGCTGCTCGCCTCCGACGGCGCCGCCCGCGACATCGGCAAACGCATGCGCGGCGTCAAGGCGCTGTATGACCTCGACACCCGCCTGCGCATCGTCGACAGCTTCCCCGATTACAGCCAGGTCCTTTCGCTCGGCATGCCCCCGCTCGACATCCTCGCCGGCCCCGAGGAAGCCGCCGAACTCGCCCGCATCGGCAATGATGGCCTGGCAGACCTGGTCGCCAGGCACCCCGGCCAATTCTGCGGCTTTGTCGCCGCCCTGCCGATGAACAACCCCGAGGCCGCGGTGCGCGAGGCCGAACGGGCCTTTCGCGATCTGGGGGCGAACGGCGTGCAGCTTCACACCAATGTCAACGGCGCCCCGCTCGACGAGGAGCGCTTCTTCCCGATCTTCGAGACCATCGCCAACGCCGACCGCGCGATCCTGCTGCACCCCGTCCGCTCGCCCAAATTCGCCGACTATGTCACCGAGGACAAAAGCAAATACGAGATCTGGACCATCCTCGGCTGGCCCTATGAAACCTCGGTCGCGATGGCCCGCATGGTGTTCTCCGGCATGATGGACCGGCTGCCCAACATGAAAGTCGTCGCCCACCATCTCGGCGCGATGATCCCCTTCTTCGGCACACGCATCGAGGATGGCTGGGACCAGCTCGGCACCCGCACCTCCGATGAGGATTACGGCGCCCTGCTCAAACGCCTGAAAAAGCGCCCGGCGGATTATTTCCAACAGGATTTCTACGGCGACACCGCGCTCGCCGGCGGCGCGATCGGCATGCGCGCCGGCATCGACTATTACGGGGCCGGCCACGTGCTGTTCGCCTCAGACTGCCCGTTCGACCGCGAAGGCGGCTACGGCTTCATCCGCCACACCATCGCCGGGCTGGACTCGCTCGATCTGCCCCGCGCAGACCGCGAAAAGATCTGCTGGCGCAATGCCGTGCGCCTGCTGCATCTGCCCGAATAGAGGTCAGCAATCACGAGGCCGCGGCCGCGCCGGCTGACAGCTATGAAGCCGCCTGCGCGGCCCGGGTGATCCGCAGCTGCCGCAGCAGCAGCGTGACGACGATCACGCACAGGAAAGGTCCCACCGCGGTCACGTAGAAGAAATTCTGCGGCGGCAGCGCGGCACTCGCCACCAGACTGCCCAGCAGCGGCCCCACCACGGCACCCACCCGCCCGATGCCGAGCGCGTAGCCAACCCCGTTCGCCCGCAGGGATGTCGGATAGATCAGCCCGGCGCCCGAATTGATGCCGTTCTGCATCCCCGTCACCACGCAGCCGCAGGCGAAGCACATGGCCAGCAGCGTGCCCACGCTCAGCCCCGGCGTGCCCGCCAGGGCCACCACCACCACCGCCAGCGCGAAGATCGGCACCAGCACCTTCAGCCCAACACGATCGATCATGATGCCGATGAACAGCCCGCCCGCCGCCCCGCCGAGCTGATACAGCGTGCCGGCGTAGGAGCTCTGCTCGGTGGTGTGCCCCAGCAGCTGAACAATCTGCGGCAGCCAGGCGTTCAGCAGGGTGTTCGCCATCAGATTGCACACGAACATCGCCCACACCAGGATCGTCACCGGCGCCCAGCCATTGCGGAACAACGCCACCGGCGACCCCTTCGTCTTGCCGCTGCCCTCGGCATCGTCGAGCACGAAGCGGGTGGCGGGCGTCACCACCAGGCTCGGGTCAAGCCGACGCGCCAGCCGCCCCACCGCCGCGTCGTTGCCGCCGCGCAGCACCAGGAACTTGATCGAGTCGGGAATGGTGAAGATCAGACAAAAGCCCACCACCAGCGGCGCCACGCCACCCACGATGAAAATGATCGGCCAACCATAGCTCGGCATCAGCGTCGCCCCCACGATGCCGGGGATCGAGCCGCCGAGGGAGATGCCCATCGACATCACCACCAGCATCGTCGCGCGGATGCGGGTCGGCGCGAACTCGGCATTCAGCGCGATCACATTCGGCAACACGCCGCCGAGGCCAAGCCCTGAGAGAAACCGCAGCACCAGCAGCTCCGGCACATTGCTCGCCCAGGCGCAGGCCAGCGTGGTCACACCCACAACCATCAGGCTCGAGATGATCGCCACCCGCCGCCCGAACCGGTCGCCAATATAGCCAAAGATCGGCGCGCCCACGAGAAAGCCCACCAGCGACGCGGAGAACACCGGCCCCAGCTGCGCCTTGCTGATCCCCCATTCCTTGATCAACTGCGGCCCGGCGATCGAGGCATTCAGCAGATCGAACCCGTCCGACATCATCGCCAGCAGACACCAGAAGGTCAGCCACAGATGAAACGGTCGCAGCCTGGTGCCATCGACCAGCTTGCTGATGTTGATCTCGCTCATAATGCGTCTCCTCCAACGGCGGCGCCGACCCCTGGGGCGGCTTGGCCGCTCCATGCCACGCATGCGCGCCGCCGTCGATGTGTGACGAACTGAGGTCAGCATCCCCGCCTGTCGGCCTGGGACTTCGGTCAGGTGCGGCCGGCCACGCTGAGATCACCGCATATCCGGCCGCAGCGGATCATGCGCGTGTCCAGCAGATCTCGAGTGTTATGGACACCGGCGTCAGGTTGCGGAAAGCCGACCGCCCGCCCGCTCAGACCGCCCGCATGCGGTTCCCACGCGGCAGATGCTCCACCTCCGCCATCCCCAGCCGCTCCATCAGAGGCGGCACGTACATCGCAAAGCGCCCGCGCAGGCCCTTCTTCAGCCCGTACCAGCCGCCCACCGGATTGTCCGCGCTGCGCCCCCAGGCCTCGACGGTCCCCGCCTTTGCCGGCTTCTGCTCATCGGCCGCCCCCAGCTCCATCCAGTCGCTATATGCCATCAGCATCGCGCGCAGATCTTCCAGGCAGCGCGCATCATAGTGCAGCACGGTCTTGCCGACGGTGCACACCAGGATCGCCCGGCCATCCTTCACCTCACGATGCATGGTGAACTCGGAACTCAGCGGAGGCGTCCGCAGCCGCCACGGATCTTCTGCCGTTCCAGAACCCCCATCGGATGGTGCTGCCTGCTGACCTGTCATCCCTGAGCCCTCCTGCCGCCATCACTGACCAACGCGAGTCTGACACGCAATCACCACGCCGCCGCGCACGTGCTCAGCCCGCCCGCTCAGCCCAGCCGCCCCGCACGCTCGTCCGGCGCAAACATACGCTGCCCCACGGCACGCAACCACCGACCCACCGGGCGGTCCACCCCATAGGCCAGCACCGCGCTGACCGCGATCGCGCCTGCCATCAGCAGCAGGAACACCACATCCCCACCCATCCAGCCTGGCCGCCCGAGCCCGCCGAGCCAGCCCGCCAACGGAAAGATCACCGGCACGTGCGACAGATACAGCGGATATGACAGCGCCCCCATCACCAGCGCCCAGCGTCCCGGCCGCAGCCACCCGGCGCGCTCCAGATTGGCCAGCCCCAGACCCAGCGCCGCGTAGGCCACCCCATACGTCACCCGGTTGACCAACGCACCCAGCACCGCGCCCCACTCATCCTGCCACAGTCGCCACAGCAGCACCGCCAGCGCGCCGACCACCAGGCCCAGCGCCACGCCCGGCGCTATCCGGCCGCGGCGGAACCACACGCCCGCGATCAGCCCGGCGAAGAATTCCGGGCTGTAGATCAGCACCTTCCACACGAACTCGTTGTCCAGCAGGCGCGGCAGCCGCGTCAGCACCGGCTCCCCGGCGATGAACAGCGCGGAGACCACCACCCACCCCAGCAGCACCGGCATCCCAACCCGCGGCAGCATCACCAGCGCGAACAGCGCGTAGAACACCAGCTCGATCTTCAGCGTCCACACCACCGGCACCAGCTCGAACGGCACCGGCCCAACCAGCGTGAACCAATGCAGCACGTCGCGCGGCCCGAACGGCAGGCGCCCCCAGTAACGCCACAGCTGAGCGGCCAGCACGACCCACAGCAGCGGATAGATCCGGCAGAAACGCGACCAGGCGAAGGCCGGCACACGCCCGATCCGCCCGACATCGCCGCCATGCACCAGCCCCATCACGAAGCCGCTGAGCACGAAAAAGAACTCCACCCCCGGCTGCCCGTAAAACTGCAGCCCGTGGTGAAAATCCGTGAACCCCAGCCTGGGCTCGAGGGTGATCAGCGCCGCGGCATGCGTCATCAGCACGGACAATGCCGCCAGGCCTCGCAACATCTCGATCGATCGCACGCGCACCCTAACCCCTTAGCCCGCACGCGCGGATCAGGCGAGACCGGCGGGCGGCAGGCGCGAAGCGGGCAGGAGGCCACCCCGACCAGGTCCATCGCGATGAACGCCCGTCGGCGCACCATCGTCCCACAGTGGCAACGGACGCGGTGATGCGCTATGGCTCGTCGCGTCACCAGCGAGGCGACCCGTCGGCGAACGAATGGCATGAGCAAAACCGCCCCGCCCGAACCGCGCCGCGCCCGCCGCGCGCGCCTGCTGCCGCTGCTCCTGTTGAGCGCCGTTCTGGTGCTGGGTGGCGGTCCGGCAAGCCCGCTTTCCGGCGCGATCTCCGCCATCGCCCAGTCCAGCTCGAGCGGCGGCTATGGTCGTCCCGCCCCACGCGCCCCCTCGGGCGGAGGGTACACCGGCGGCGGCTATGCCGGCGGCGCGGCGACACGTCGCCCACCGGTTTCCAGCGGCGGTTACGGCGCACCGTCCTCGGGCGGATCCTACGGCAGCCAATTCAGCCCCTCCGCGAGCGACCGCGCGCTCTCCCGCCGCTCCTCCGGCCAGACATTGCAGGACTACCAGACCCCACGCGCCGCGCCCCCTACCCAGCCCAATGGCGGCAGCGTCTGGGGCACCGCGCCCTCCCGCCGGCCGGCACCGAGCGACTATGGCCAGAACGGCTACGGGGGCGCCTACCGGGGCGGCTATGGGGGCGGCTACAGCGGAGGCTATGGCGGCGGCTGGCCCGGCGGCGTGATCCCGCCATGGGCCGCCCCGCAGCAGCGCTTCGGCCCGTTCGAGGCGGCGATGCTGTTCGCCATGCTCAATTCGCTCTCCAACGCCAACAGCCGCGACTTCTTCCGCCAGAACAGCGCCGACCCCGGCTATCAGGAATGGCGCCGCTCGATCGACCAGGCGGCGCAGTCCGACCCGGCCCTCGCCGGCCGCCTGCAACAGCTCGATGCCGTGCTCGACCCCAGCAAGGCCGCCGCGCCTGGAGCACCGATACAGGCCGCCCGCTCCGGCGACTCAGGCATCGTCTGGCTGGTGCT
>CAIVDX010000147.1 GCA_903904805.1 uncultured Rhodospirillales bacterium | reverse complement strand
TGATCAGCCAGCTCAAAGAGATTTGGATCGATGGAGAGCTGGACCCGATCGAAACCGCGATCTGGGTGCCCAAGCTGATTCGCCGCGACTATCAGATGGGATTGAGCCTGGTCGGCAACGGCGTCGACGACCCGGACCAGCAATTCTACGAAAGCTACGTCTGCGGCTCCCGCACCTACATGGGCTACTGCGACAAGGCGATCGACGCGCTGGTGGA
Source organism: uncultured Rhodospirillales bacterium (assembly GCA_903904805.1). Lineage (GTDB taxonomy): Bacteria > Pseudomonadota > Alphaproteobacteria > Acetobacterales > Acetobacteraceae > CAIVDX01. The sequence goes on along the minus strand of CAIVDX010000147.1, from coordinate 2,296 downwards.
CAAGCAATCCGCCGAACCCGATCAAGCGAAGCGCAAGCAGATCGTGTGGGAGATCGACCGTAAACTGCAACAGGATGTCGTCCGCCCCATGCTGTACTACCAACGCTCCGCCACCTGCATGCGGCCCGAAGTCAAAGGCCTGACCATCATGGTCAACAGCATCTTCAACGGCTGGCGGATGGAGGATGTCTGGCTCGACCGCTAGCCGCCTGCCCTTAGGGAACCAAATGACCCAAACGTTGCGTGAAATCCTCCATTCGGTGTCGCCATACGATGAGATCGATCCGGAGGCCTGGCCGGACGACCTGCAGGGGTGGGGCTCCGACCACCCCGTGCTGGGCGCGGCGATCGAGAAACTGCGGCCGAAGCGCATCGTCGAGGTCGGGTCCTGGAAGGGCCGTTCCGCGATCAACATGGCACGTATCGTCCGCTCCCTCGGTCTGGAATGCGAGATCGTCTGTGTGGACACGTGGCTGGGTTCCCCCGAGCACTGGTTACGGGCGGGGCCAGGGTGGTACGAGTCGCTGGCGCTGAAGAACGGGTATCCGCAGCTTTATTACACCTTCATGGGCAATGTGATCCGGCACGGGTTTCAGGACATTATCACGCCGATGCCCATGACATCCGAAAGCGCGGCGGCGGTGCTACGGCACCTGAAAGTGACATTCGACATCGCCTACATCGACGCGGCGCACGAATACGCACCGGCGAAACGCGATTTCGTCGCGTATTGGGACCTACTGAGCGAAAACGGCGCGATGATCGGCGATGACTACATCATTTGGCCAGGGGTGACGCAGGCGGCCAACGAATTCGCGCTGGAACGACAGTTGAAGATCGTTGGTGAGCCGGGGAAATTCGTGGTGTCCAAAGGTTCGGGTCTCACCCCGGCCATCGGCCTCTAGGCGTTCGCCCATCAGCTGTGCCAGTCTCCCCCGCAAGGAGGAGACAACACCATGAAGAATTCCGTTATCGGGCGCCGTGCCGTCATCGGTGCCGCGCTGGCAACACCGTTCCTTGGCTGCGGCACGCGTGCGGCCGAAACCGCGTCACTGATCAGCCACCGGTACCCGGCGCTTGAGTATTATGCCGACAAGCTAAAAACCGCCGTGCCGGACATGCCGGTGGACGGGCGTCTGATGCAGGCGACCGAGGCCATTCAGTTACAGCGCTTGGGACTATCGGCGTCGTCGGCGCAGGTCGATCTGTTGTGGGCCAACAGCCTCTCAATGGCGTCCTTCGCCAAAAGCGGCTGGCTGGAACCGCTCGACGACCTTTGGGCCAAGCACAAGGATGAGTTCAATCTGGGCGACATCAACAGCGGCTCACTCGCCGGCTGTTCGTTCGGCGGCCATCTATACGGCATGCCGATCACCACCAACACATTGCTGTACGCCTACCGCGCGGATTTGTTCGAGGACAAAAAGCTCAAGCCCGCGACAACGTGGGAGGGTTATATCGAGAATTCCAAAACCCTGAACGCGCCGCCGCGCCGTTACGGCGTCACGCTGGCCCTGAAGGGCGAGATGATCCCGAATGAACTGCATGCCGTGCTGAACACCGTCGGCGATGGCTGGTTCGACAAGGACTGGCGGCCCACGTTCAACAGCGTGCGCGGGATCGAAGCGATCGAGACATACAAGAAGCTGACGGCCTATTGTGTACCGGGGTATACCTCGGCCCACAACGACGAGCACACGGTGAATATGGGCCAGGACATCGCAGCCCAGGGTCAGCAATGGGCCACGCGCTGCGCCAGCATGGACAACCCGGATAAATCCCACGTCGTGGGCAAGATTGCCTGGACGGTCATGCCGGCCGGGGGCAAGCAGGCCATGATCAGCGACATGTATGCGATCTCCCGCTTCAGCGCGAAAAATAAGGAGAAACTGTTCATCGCGATTGCAACCGCGCTGAATGAGGCGAACCAGCGCGGCGCGGCCGCTTTGGCCACCCCGCCCCGCTCTGCCGTGTTGAACGACCCCGAACTCGTGAAAAAATACCGCTGGTATCCCGCGGTGGCGCAATGCCTGTCAGCCGGCCTGGCGATGCCGCAGTTGCCGGAATTCAGTGAGGCATCCGAAGTGATCGGCAAGCGCATGGCGCAGGCGATCGTCGGGCAGATGCCGACCAAGGAAGCGCTCGATACGGCGGCGACCGAGGTCGTGGCGATGTTGACGCAACGCGGATATTATAAATAACGCCATGTGGATATTCATGATTCCGAGCCTGGTGGTGATGAGCGTAGTGCTGCTGTACCCGCTGGGCTCGGCTATTTATTTCAGCTTCCTGCGGT
>CAIVDX010000146.1 GCA_903904805.1 uncultured Rhodospirillales bacterium | reverse complement strand
CATATAATCGTTCAGCGCCGCCGCCCCGCTCGCCGTCAGCCGCGGCGTGCCGGGCGAGAGCGCCCAGACGATGATCGGATAGAACGAGAGATCATCCTGCCCCGGGGTGACCGGCGCCGGCGCGCCGATATTGGCCGCGGTGCGCCGGTTCACATACTCGGCAAGCCCGGTGAGCCCGGCGCGCGTCATCTGGTCGAGTGCCGCATCGCCGCTGCGGATATAGGCGATGCGGGTGGAGATCATCGGCGGCTCCTCCGCGGCATCCGCCGGCTGCCCCGCCAGCACGCCCAGCAGCAGCATCGCCGCCGCCGCCCGCGCCCGCCCACGCAGGAGCCCGCGCAGCCACAGCGACAGCACCAGATCGAGGATCAGCAGCCCCAGGGCACCCGCCAGCAGAAACGGCCCCGGTGCCAGCTGCCGCGACGTCGCCGCCAGCCCGACCACCACCGACCCCGGCACCGGATCGCCCGCCGCCGGCATGCCCAGCCCGGCGGACAGATTGATCGCCACCCGCCCGGCCTCCGGCCCATACAGCCCCGGCGGATGCTCCGGCGCCGCGAAGGTGATGGGCAGCCGCGCGGCCACCAGCGCGGAGGCCGCCGGTCCGGGATTGGCCGCCTGACCGAACCCGTCCAGCACCAGCGACGGGGCCAGCACCGCCCCGCTCGGCGCGCTCGCCACCCCCACCGAGAGATCGATGAGGCGCTTGAGCATGTCCACGAACAGCCCGGAGATCGGCAGGTTCGACCAGGCGCCGTTGGCGGTCACATGGAACAGCACCACCCGCCCCGCCCCCTGCTCCGCGGCGGTCACCAACGGCGTGCCATCGGCGAGGCTGGCCCAGCTATGGCTCGGCAGATCGGCCGAGGGCTCGGCCAGCACCTGGCGTGTCACCCGTACCTCGGCGGGCACCGCCAGCCCGGCGAAGGGCGAGGTCGCCGCGAAGCGCGCCAGCCCGGCCGGCTGGCTCCAGGAGAGTGCGCCGCCCAGCTGGCGGTCGCCGGCCAGCAGCCGCACCGGCAGCAGCGGGTCCGGCGCGCCATCCTCGGCCGCCCCCATCAGCTCGGTTTCGGCCATCAGCGGCCCCGCGAAGCGCAGCAGCACCCCGCCCCGGCGCACCCAGTCGGTGAGCAGACGCTGCTCCTCCGGATCGGTCACCGGCCGGTCGGCGAGGATGATCACCGAGATGTCGCGCCCCAGCAGCTGCGCCAGCGACCCCTCGCGCAGCTCGGCACTCGGCGCCAGCGCCGCGCGCACGAAATACAGCGCGCCGGCGAGCGGCGTGTCCGCCCCCGCGCCATCGCCGGCCAGCAGCCCGACCGGATGGCGCCGCCAGCGCTCATCCAGCAGCACGGTGCCGCCGGCTGAGGGTGGGACCTCCAGCACCAGCCGGGCGATGCTGTTGCGCAGCTCCGGCGGCAGGGTGATCGCGGCCTCCCCGGCGGTCTCCTCGGCATCGATGTGGAACGGAGCGCGGGCCAGCGTGCGGCCATCGCCGGTCTGCGCCAGCACCGCGCCATCGGTGGCCTGCGCGCGCGGCGCCTGGTTGATGGTGGCCACCAGCCGCTCCGCCTCGGCGCGCGGCGGCCGCAGCAGCTGGGCCGAGGGGCTGTCGGCCCGAATCTCGGTCACCGGCCCGATCCGGCCCAACGCGTCGGCCAGCGCCACATCCGCATCGGTGGTCGGCATCTCCGCATGCCCCGGCAGATCGCGGGTGCTCACCGGGGTGGACAGGCCGTCCGGCAGATACACCACGCTGTCCTCGGGCCCGTTCCAGGCATGCAGCGCATCCGCCGCGGCCGCCCGGTTGGCCGGCCAGGGTTTCGGGCGCAGCGCCGCCAGCCGCGGCCGCAGATCGGCCACCAACATCGCCGGCTGAATGGTCGGCGGTGCCGCGGCCTCGGAGGGCGCCAGCGTCAGCAGCGCCACCTGCCGCCCCGCCCGCCCGGCGCGATCCAGCACGCTGTCGGCCGCCGCTATCCGCGCCGGCCAGTCCGCCGCCGCCGCCCAGCCATCATCGATCACCAGCAGGATCGGCCCCGCGCCCGGCAGCGCCGCGCCGGGATCAAGGATCGGCCCGGCCAGACCCACCACCACCAGAGCGGCGGCGAACAGCCGCAGCGCGAGCAGCCACCAGGGCGTGCGCGCCGGCGTCTCCTCGGTGGCGCGCAGCCCCAGCAACAGCCGGATCGCCGGAAAATCCTGCTCGCGCGGTGCCGGCGGCGTCGCCCGCAGCAGCCACCACAGCAGCGGCAGCGCGGCCAGCGCGATCAGCAGCCAGGGTGAGGCGAAGATCACCGCGCCCCCCTCATTGCGGCGCCAGCGCCGAATACAGCCCGAGCAACGCCGTCTCCGGCGCATGATCGGTGCGGTGCACTGCCCGCGAGAACCCCGCCGCCCGACACAAGGCCGACAGCCCGGCCATCTGTGCCGCCAGCGCCTCCGCATAGGCGGTCCGCACCGCCTCCACGCGCGGGATCAGCGTGTCGCCATCATCCTCCACCCCGCGAAACCGCACCCGCCCGGTGAAGGGCAGGTCGGTCTCGGCGGGGTCCAGCACCTGCAGCAGATGCCCGCGCACCGACGCCGCCGCGAAGCCCTGCAGCAGCGTCGCCGTCTCCGCCAGCGGCCCGAGGAAATCGCCGATCAGCACCACCCGCGCATGGCGCGGCAGCGCGATCGGTGCCGGCGCGGTCTCATCCACCGGCGCCATCGCCAGCTGCTCAGCGACGCGATCGAGGCTGTGCCGACCCGACAGGCTGACACTGCCCGGCGCGATCAGCCGCACCCGCTCACCCCCGCGCAACAGCAGCGCCGCGAGCGCGAGCAGCAGCAGGTCCGCCCGGCCAAGCTTGTCGGTGGATGAGCCCTTCGATTTCCAGCGCATCGAGGCCGAGCTGTCGCGCCACAGCAGCACCGTCTGCGCCGCCTCCCACTCGGTCTCACGCACGAAGGCGCGGTCCGCCCGCGCCGATTGCCGCCAATCCACCCGCCCCAGCGGATCGCCATGCACATAGGGCCGGAACTGCCAGAAGCTGTCGCCCTGGCCCACCCGCCGGCGGCCATGCACACCCTGCGCGACGGTGCTCGCCACCCGGTCGGCGGCCACCAGCAGCGGCGGCAGCCGCGCCCCCAGCGCCTCGGCGCGCCGTGCCTGAACCCCGATATGGGCGGCTTCGGTCAACCCAGCGCCGCCGTCAGCCGGTCAATCACATCCCCCAGCAGAATGCCGTCCGCCCGCGCGGCAAAATTCAGCGCCATGCGATGCCGCAGCACCGGATGCGCCAGCGCGATCACGTCATCCACGCTCGGCGCCAGCCGCCCATCCAGGATCGCCCGCGCGCGTGCGGCGAGCATCAGCGCCTGCGCCGCCCGCGGCCCCGGCCCCCAGGCCAGATGGCGCTTCACGCTCTCATCCGACGCCGTCTCCGGCCGCGCCCCGCGCACCAGGCCGAGGATCGCCTCCACCACGCTCTCGCCCACCGGCACATGCCGGATCAGCGCCTGCGCGGCGAGCAGCTCCTCGCCCGACAGCACGCCGACCAGCGAGGCCGCGCTCGCCCCGGTGGTCGCCAGCAGCATCGTCCGCTCATCGTCGAGCTCGGGATAGGGCACATCGATCTGCAGCAGAAACCGATCCAGCTGCGCCTCCGGCAGCGGATAGGTGCCCTCCTGCTCGATCGGGCTCTGCGTCGCGAGCACATGGAAGGGCCGCGGCAGCGCGTGCTCCACCCCGCCCACGCTCACCTTGCGCTCCTGCATCGCCTGCAGCAGCGCCGACTGCGTGCGCGGCGATGCGCGATTGATCTCGTCGGCCATCAGCAGCTGCGCGAACACCGGCCCGGGGATGAAGCGAAAACTCCGCCGCCCATCCGGCGCCTCGTCCAGCACCTCCGACCCGGTGATATCGGCCGGCATCAGATCCGGCGTGAACTGCACCCGCTTCGAGGCCAGCCCCAGCACCGTGCCGAGTGTCTCCACCAGCAGCGTCTTGCCCAATCCGGGCGCACCCACCAGCAGCATATGCCCGCCCGAGAGCAGCGTGATGAGCGACAGATCCACCACGCCGCGCTGGCCGAACACCGCCCGCCCGATCTCCTCGCGCGCCCGAGCCACCCGCGCACACAGCGCCTCGGCCTGGGCCACGATCTGATCCGGCCGCAGCGGCGCCGTGCCATGGGCAATGCCAGCGCCATCGACAGTAACCGACATGCTCGACCAATCCTTCCTGCTTCGCCGTCCGGTGTGGCCGGGAGGCCATAGTGCTGCGCAGCAATCGCCATGCCCAGCGGATAATGTGCAGCTGATACCGCGCCGGGCACTTTCAATCGGCCCATCACGCTCCCTATATCGGGGCATGCGTCAAGAGCGGACCAACGTCCCGGAGCGGCAGGAGTGAGCAACAGCTTGCGTGAGCAAGGTGGTGCCCGGTTCCCGACAACCGACATCTCCGCCGACAGCGCCCTCCAGCAGGAGCGGCCGGACCATCTCGCCTCCACCCCCCCGATGCGCGCCCCCCCGATGCGTGCCCCGGGTGATGATCGCGCCCCCGAACGCCTGCCCTTCCTCATCAGGCGTGATGGCCGCTGGCTCTATCGCGGCAGCCTGATCGGCCGGAAGGAACTGGTCTGCCTGTTCGCCTCCGTCCTCACCCGCGACGATCAGGGCCAGTACTGGCTGGAAACCCCCGCCGAGCGCGGCATGATCGAGGTGGAGGACGTTCCTTTCATCGCCGTCGAGATGGACTGGACCGGCGACGGGCCGCAGCAGGAACTCACCTTCCGCACCAATGTCGATGAGATGCTGGTCGCCGGCCCGCAGAACCCGCTGCGCATCGCCCATGATCTGCTCACCTGCGAGCCCACCCCCTATCTGCGCCTGCGCGGCACCGCCGATCACCCGATCGAGGCGCGCATCAGCCGCGCCGTCTATTATGAACTGGTGGCCCTGGCCGTCCCCGGCATCTTCGACGGCCGCCAGATGCTCGGCGTCTGGAGCCGCGGCATGTTCTTCCCACTGGGCGATCTGCCACCGGACGACGAGTGACCGCCCTGCTCGCGGCCGGGCTCGACCTCGACACGCTGCGCCAGCGCCTGCGCGACTGGCAGGCCCCGCCGGCAGCCGCCCCGCTCGGCCCGAGCCCGCCGCGCATCGCCGCCGCCGTGCTGGTCCCCATCATCACCGGCCCCGCCCCCTCGATCCTGCTGACCAAGCGCACCGCCCACCTCTCCAGCCATGCCGGCCAGGTCTCCTTCCCCGGCGGCCGCATCGACCCCGAGGATGACAGCCCCGAGGCCGCCGCCCTGCGCGAGGCGCATGAGGAGGTCGGTCTGCACCCCTCCCTGGTCACCCTCATCGGCCGCATGGCCGAGCAGAACACCGGCACCGGCTATTCCATCACCCCGGTGGTGGGCCTGCTGCCGCCCGACGCCCCGCTCACCCCCGCGCCCGCCGAGGTCGAAACCGTCCTGCACCTGCCGCTCTCGGTCCTGCTCGACCCCACCGCCCCGCAGCGCCGCCGGGCCATGCTGCGCGGGGCGATGCGCGAATACTGGGTCTGGCCGCACCCCGAACATGAGATCTGGGGCGCCACCGCGGCGATCCTGGTGCGCCTGGCGGACATTCTGCGCGGCGCGTAGGTCGCGCGCCACGCGATCAGCTGGCACCGGCCCTCACCAAACACCCAAACTCGGCAAATCGCCCAAACTCGGCAAATCGCCCAGACCCGGCAAATCGTCTAGACAGGGTGCATGCTCAGACTCATCGATTTTGCTCTCCTGATCTCCCCGCTGCTGGGCTGGCTCCTGCTGCGCCGCTTCGCCGGCCAGGAGGGCCCCTCACGCCGGGTGATCGCCCTGTTCGCCCTCTGGGTGGTGGCCCTTGCCTTCGGCCTGTGGTGGTACGGCACCGAACGCGCCGGCGCTCCGGGTGCGGCCTACCATCCCGCCGAAATCGAGGCCGGCTCCGTCACCAAACCGCGCATCGGCGACTTCAAATGACCGACGCGCCCACCCGCACCATCCCACCGCCCGGCTTCCTCGCCGACCCCGCCCTGCAGGCGATCCTGCACGCCCTGCCCAATGCCCGCCTGGTCGGCGGCTGCGTGCGCGACGCCCTGGCAAACCGCCCGGTCGCCGACATCGACCTCGCCACCCCCGACCCACCCGAGGAGGTGATCGCCGCTTTGGAGAAAGCCGGCCTGCGCGCCGTGCCCACCGGCCTCGCCCACGGCACCATCACCGCCGTGTCCGACCATCGCGGCTTCGAGATCACCACCCTGCGCCGCGACATCGCCACCGATGGCCGCCACGCCACCGTCGCCTGGAGCGATGACTGGCGCGAAGACGCCGCCCGGCGCGACTTCACCATCAACGCCATGTCGCTGCGCCCCGACGGCGCCCTGTTCGATTATTTCGGCGGCACCGACGACCTCGCCGCCGGGCGTATCCGCTTCGTCGGCGACCCCGCCACCCGCATCGCCGAAGACCGCCTGCGCGCGCTGCGGTTTTTCCGTTTCCTCGCCCGCTATGGCAGCGCCCCGGCCGACGGCGGTGGCCCCGACCCTGCAGCGTTGGCCGCCATCGCCGCCGCCGCCCCGCATCTGTCAGAGCTTTCCACCGAACGCGTCTGGAGCGAACTCAAGCGCATCCTCGCCGCGCCCGACCCCGCCGGCGCCGTCGCCCTGATGCACCGGCTCGGCGTGTTCACCACCCTGCTGCCCGAAGGCACCGACCCCGGCGCGCTCGCCGCCCTGATCGCCCGCGGCGCCCCGGCCGACCCGCTGCTGCGCCTCGCCGCCCTCACCCCCGCCCCGTCGGAGGCCATCGCCGCCCGCTTCAAGCTGTCCAACGCCGAGCGCGAAATCCTCGCCGAACTCCGCGCCGCCCCGCTCGCCACGCCCGACCTCGACGCCCAGGCCCGCCGCCGCCTGCTCGCCGACTGGTCCGCCGAGTCCCTCATCGGTCGCAGCTGGCTGGATGGGGCAGGCGATGCCGCCTGGGCCGCCCTGCGCGCCGATCTCGCCGCCACCAAACGCCCCGTCTTCCCCCTCGCCGGGCGTGACGCGCTGGACCTCGGTGCCGCCGCCGGCCCCGCCGTGGGCGAGGCGCTGCGCCGCACCCGCGCCTGGTGGCTCGCCGGCGGCGCCACCGCCTCGGCCCGCGCCT
>CAIVDX010000145.1 GCA_903904805.1 uncultured Rhodospirillales bacterium | reverse complement strand
GCCTCCTTGTTGCTTATGGTGTCAATTATGGTTGTCGTTTAGAAGTGTCATCTATAGTTTACACCCAGGTCAACTGAAACTTGGAGCTGGCGCTGGCCCATCAGGATTCTCGTGTGGTCATCGTTGGTGCCGGAGCCGGTGGCCTTGCCGCGGCGATCGACCTTGGACGCCAGGGCCTCGCCGTGACGCTGCTTGACCGCGCCGCCAGCCCGGGCGGCAAGATCCGCACGCAGAACGGCGTGGATTGCGGCCCGACCGTGCTGACCATGCGCCATGTGCTCGACCAGCTGTTCGACGATGCGGGCGCGCATCTGGACGACGCGCTGCGCCTGACACGGGCCGAACTGCTCGCCCGGCACGCCTGGAGTGGGGATGAGCGGCTCGATCTGTTTGCCGACGAGGCGCGCAGCGCCGATGCCATCGCGCAGTTCGCCGGGCGTGCCGAGGCCGAGGGCTTCCGCGCCTTTCGCGCGCGCGCGGGGCGGATTTTCCGTACCCTTGAGCAGAGCTTCATCGAGGCGGCGCAGCCGTCGGTGGGCGGCCTGGTGCTCCGGCAGGGACTGCGCGACATTTGGGGCATCTCGCCCTTCAGCACGCTGTGGCGCGCGCTCGGCGCGCATTTCAACGATCCGCGGCTGCGCCAGCTGTTCGGCCGCTACGCCACCTATAGTGGCTCCTCCCCGTTCGCCGCGCCGGCCACGCTGATGCTGATCGCCTTTGTCGAGCAGACCGGGGTGTGGCTCGTCGAGGGCGGCATGGCCCGGCTTGCCGAAGCGCTCGCGGCCCTCGCCACCGCGCAGGGTGTGCGGGTGAGGGGCGAGGCGGAGGTGAGCGAGGTGATTGTCGGCGGGCGGGTGCGCGGGGTGCGCCTGGTCAGCGGCGAGGTGATCGAGGCCGATGCGGTGATACTCGGCGCCGATGTCGCTGCACTTGCCGCCGGGGCGTTCGGTGCGTCGGCCAGTCGCGCGGCCCCCGCCGACCTCGGCGCCCGCTCGTTGTCGGCGGTGACCTGGACCATGCGCGCGCGCGCGACGGGATTTCCGCTCAGCCACCACAATGTGTTTTTCTCCGCCGACTATCGCGACGAGTTCGACGCCCTGTTCCGCCGTGGCGCGGTGCCGCAGGAGGCCACCGCCTATCTCTGCGCCCAGGACCGCGATGGCGACGTTTCCGCTGCCGTGCCGGTCGATGCGCCGGAGAAGGTGCTGCTGCTGATCAATGCGCCTGCGACCGGCGACCGCCATGCCTTTCCTCCCGAGGAGTTACGCGCATGCCTGACCAGAACAACGACTTTGCTGCGGCGCTGTGGTCTGACGCTGGAGCCGGAGGCCGAGCCGGTGGCGACCAGCCCGGCGGATTTCAATCGGGCCTTCCCGCACAGCGGGGGCGCGCTGTACGGCAGGGCGATGCATGGCGCGATGGCGGCCTTCAGCCGGCCGACCGCACGGACGAGGATCCCAGGTCTTTATCTCGCGGGGGGCGGGGTGCATCCGGGACCGGGTGTGCCGATGGCGATTCTCTCGGGGCGGTTGGCGGCCAGCGCGCTGATGGCGGACCAGACTTCGCGCTGAGCGTTCCGCCCGGCGGCTATGCCTGGTGGTATCTCGACGCGGTCAGTGACGATGGCGTGCATGGCCTGACCGTGATCGGCTTTGTCGGGTCGGTGTTCTCGCCCTATTACGCCTGGAGCCGCCGGCATGGCGCGGGACTGCCTGAGCGCCATTGCGCGCTCAATGTCGCCCTCTACGGGCCGAGGCGGCGCTGGGCGATGACCGAGCGTGGCGGTGCGACACGCAGCGCGGACAGTCTGGCGATCGGCCCGAGCAGCATGCGATGGACCGGCTCCGCGCTGGAGGTGGCGATCGAGGAGGTCAGCCTGCCGATTCCCCGGCGGCTGCGCGGCATTGTTCGGCTGCAGCCGAACAGCATCCAATCATCGTCATTCCATCTCGACCGCGCCGGCCGGCATCGCTGGCAACCGATCGCGCCCTGCGCGCGCATCGAGGTCGCGCTGAGTTCGCCCGCGCTCAGCTGGCAGGGCCACGCCTATTTCGACACCAATTGGGGGGATCGCCCGCTGGAGGCGGATTTCGCCAGCTGGAACTGGAGCCGCGCGACGCTTCCGGACGGCGACACGGTGGTGCTCTACGACGCCAACCGGCTGGGTGAGACCGAGCCGGCGCGGCGTGCCCTGCGCTACGGTCGTAATGGCGGCGTCGCGGCGATGGCGTTGCCGCCATTGGCGCCGATGCCACCGACGCGTTGGCGCCTGCGCGGAGAGGCGGGTGCGGAGGACGGGTTCGCTCCCCGCCTGCAACACAGCCTGGAGGATGGGCCGTTCTACGCCCGCCGGCTGATCCGCACGCGGCTCGCCGGTGTCGAGACCGACGCGATGCACGAAACATTGTCACTCACGCGGTTCAGCCGCCTGGGCGTCCAGGCGATGCTGCCCTTCCGCATGCCGCGCCGCTTCTGAGGCCGCCTTCTCCCGGTCGCGCCGTTGCGACCGGCGGGTCAGCACCAGATCGAGCACCAGAAGCGGCAGAACCACGCCGCCAACCAGGATCAGTTCCCACATCACGGCTTTGTCCTCAGTGTCTCATCCGCCGTCGCACATCCCATAGATGTGCCGCCAGCGAGGCGAGCAGGGCCAGCGGCACGAAGGGCCAGGCCGCCCCGACCAGCGCGGCGCGCAGGGCGAGCACGAGACAGGCGCCGGGCAGCAGCAGCGCGGCCACGGCGCCCGCGCTCCAGCGGAACCACAGGCGAAGACAGGCTGCCTCGATGACCATGAAGATCAGAACGAGGTCGATCTGCCATGGGCTCATTCGGCCTGCCCTAATGCCGCAGGACGCGGCATGCCGCGGCCCGTTGCTGCGGCATCGAAGCATCCAACCGGCCCCGTTGGGCGTAGAGCATTCATCTCGGACACCAACTCTCATTACGCGTGGACTTGTAGGCCACGCAAGTTTTGTCCAGTTTGCTCGGAAAGTGCTTTGTCAATCGTTCGGCGCGCTAGACGGCGATTGGTAGGGCAATATTGCCCGTCCAGCTGCGGGCGGGCAGTGTGGCGGTGGACCAAGCCTGGCAGTCGACCAAGCCAAGTATCCCGAACCCCGTCGTGCCAGGGCGCCGACGAAATGACGCGAGAATGACATGAGCAGTTCCGAGCCGACCGCGGGTCGTGAGAGCATCAAAACCCGGGTGATGAGCGAGCTGGAAAAGTTCCTCTACATCACGATCTATTTCTGGGTGCTGTTCTTGACATTCGACGTCTATCGGTCAGCACTGCTGGAAAAGCTCAACGTGACCTTCGCCTCGCAAGGCTGGGCGATCGTGAATGCTCTCGTCCTTGGCAAAATCACGTTGATTGTTGAGGCCCTGTATGCCCGCCGTCGGCAGCGCGATGCCCCGCTCTACGCAACCGTGCTGTGGCACGCGGCGATCCTGACCCTCGTCCTGCTGGCGTCGCTGGTGCTGGAGGAGGTGATCAAGGCAATGCTGCGTGGAGAAGCCTTCGGTGCGGCCATCGTTGGGATCGGCGGGGGGCACATATTGCTGCCGCTCGCGGTGGGGGCAATCTTCTTTATTGTGCTGATCCCGTTCTGTGCTTTCCAGGAGCTCGGGCGAGTGGTGGGCAGCGAGGCGCTGGGCAAGGCGTTTTTTGGCTCCCGGGAGGGGCTGACAGTCCGGCTGGTAACGGAAAGCGACACCGTTGCGGCGAAATCGGGCAAACCAGTATGATCGCATGAGGCAGACCGGCTGATCCGTCGGGCCAACGGTCCGCCAGGATGCCCGGGGGAGATCATCCATGAAGCAACTGTTCGCCATACTTGGCCTGCTGGCCACGCTGTTTGGAGCGACCACCGCCCGTGCCGAGGACCCACCGTCGGTACGCCTCACCCCGGCGCCGGCCGATGCCAGCGACACCGCTGGACAGTCGACGACCGATCTGGCGAAAAAACTTCAGAACCCGATCGGTGATCTCTACAGCATTCCGTTCCAGAATAACGTGAATTTCAATACCGGGCCGAACAAGGGCACGCAGAACATCCTCAATATCCAGCCGGTGATTCCGATTCACGTCGATCAGGACTGGAACGTCATCACCCGCACCATCCTGCCGCTGGTGTGGAACCCCTCGCTGCAACCAGCACAGAGCGTGCCGTTCGGCACCGCGCCGATCACCTTCTCGGCGTTCCTTTCCCCCAGACTGCCGACGGATGGCTGGCTATGGGGAGCTGGTCCGGTTGCGCAGGTGCCGACGATTTCGAGCAGGACACTGGGCTCGCCGGTCTGGGGGCTAGGGCCGGCCGTCGTGTTGGTGAAGACGGCAGGGCCCATCGTTGCCGGCGGTCTGGTCAACAACGTCTTCTCGCTGGGCGGCACCACCGGTCGGAATGCGACGAGCTACAGCGTGATGACGTTCCAGCCCTTCCTCAATTATAATTTCGGGGGGGGCTGGTTTGTCGGCAGTTCGCCCATCATCACCGCGAGTTGGCAGGCGATTGGCGCCAAATGGACATTGCCCGTCGGCGCGCAGGCCGGGCGATTGATCAAGCTTGGCGGGAAGCTGCCCGTCAATCTGCTGACCGGCATTTACTACAACGCGCTGCGGCAGAATTTTGGTGCGACCTGGCAATGGCGTACCCAGGTGGCGTTCATATTCTGAGCCTCGTTCCGATGTCGTTATAGTCCCTGCGTCAGGCGAAGGCGGAGGCGTCGAAACCATCAGGCAACACGCCGCTCGGCGCGATCATCGGATACGCGTCGCGGGCGAGGAACCTGCCGCTGCCAGTGGGCGCGCTGACCATCCCGTCGCGCATCACCACCTCGCCTCGGCGCATCGTGGCCACCGGCCAGCCGGTCACCTGCATGCCCTCATAGGGGGTATAATCCATCACATGCTGCATGAGGTCGTTGCGGAGCGTGGTGGTGCGTGTTGGGTCCCACATCACCAGGTCGGCGTCGAAGCCTGGTGCAATGCTGCCTTTGCGCGGATATAAGCCGAACAGCTTCGCCGGATTTGTCGAGGTCAGAGCCACGAACCGATTGAGATCAATTCGACCGCCAACCACGCCCTCGCTGAACAGGATTGGCAGGCGCGAGGTCAGGCCAGGGATGCCGTTGGGGATCGCGCTGAAAGGGGCGTCCACGCCGTTCACGCGCTTGCCACGCGGGCCGGTGTAGCTCCAGCCGCTATGGTCAGAAGACATCACATCGATGGTGCCGCGCCTGATCTGTGCCCATAGCCGCTCATGGTCCTCGCGCGCGCGCGGCGAGGGGCTGCACATGAATTTCGCGCCTTCGAAACCCGGCCGATCCATGTCGTCGGCGGTGAGGGTGACATATTGCGGGCAGCTTTCCGCCCAGACCTTCAGGCCGGCGGCCTGGGCACGTGCAACCTCCTCGGCTACCTCGCTGCAGGAGACATGGAAAATCTGAATCGGCTGATCCACCAACTCGGCCAGCGCGATGGCGCGGTGAGTGGCCTCGCGCTCGATCATCCGCGGCCGCGACCAGGCGTGATATTTCGGCGCGGTGAGGCCGGCCTTGAGCAGCGCCTCGGTGCGCCAGTTGATCGCCTCATAATTCTCGCAATGCACGGTGACCAGCGCGCCGTTGCGGCGGGCGGCGGCGAGCACGCGCAAAAAGCCGCGATCGTCGAGATACAGCGGATCATAGGTGAGAAACACCTTCAGGCTGCGCACGCCTGAGGCCACGACCTGGGGAATTTCGTCCCACACCACCGCGTCGGTGGCGTCGGTGATGATCTGATGGAAAGTGTAATCGACCATCGCGCTGTCAGCACGGCGACGATATTCCGCGAGCGGTCCAAGCAGGCCGCCCCCCTTGAACTGCGTCGAGAAAGTGATCACCGATGTGGTGCCGCCGGCGAGGCACGCCGTGCTGCCGGTGATCCAGCTTTCCTCGTCCGCGCCGCCACCCTCCTGAAGCTGTTCGATATGGCAATGGCTGTCCACACCGCCCGGCAGCACCAGCAAGCCGCCGGCATCGATTTCGCTCGCCCCACGAAGGCCCTGGCCGACGCAGACGATGCGCCCGCCGGAAATGCCGACATCGGCGCGCACCGTATCGATCGCGGTCACCACCGTGCCGCCGCGCACCACCGTTTCAAAATCGCTCATGCCGAAACTCCATCCTCGAACAATCGGCCCCAGCCGTGCACCCGTATGGGGTCGATGCCGGCCAGCGCGAGACATCCATGCGCGACGGTGGCGATGCTGTCGAGGAGCAGAATATCCAGTTCCCGCTCGAGCGCGCTCACCAGCGGGGCGGCGCGCAGATTGGTGCAGACGGTGGCAATCGCCTGCGGCCGCTCGACGGCCACCGCGCGCACGGCATCGGTGATCTGCTCCGCGCCGACTTCGCAAAACGAGAAATTGTCACGCAGCCCAAAATGCCGTTCCGCCACACACACTCGATCCCCAGCGCCCGGTAGTTGGCGATGATCCGCGCCTGCACATCGTCGAGATAGGGTGTCACCATCCCCAGCCGTGTGATGGCGCGCGCGCGCAAGACGTCGTTCAGCGCCAGCATCGATGTCGTCGCGGCAATGCCGGTCAGCGCGGTGATCCGTTCGCAGAGACGAATGTCGGACTCGAACCCCAGCCACCCGGCCGAGGTGCCGTTCCAGCCGATCACGTCCACCTTGGCATCGGCGAGCAATTCAGCCGCGGCGGAAATTGTTGCATCATCGAATTGTGCCAGCGCGCCCGCGCTGAGCGCGATTTCGGTGACACGAAAGCGGCTGAAATGCACGCTGACCTCAGGCAGGCCCGCGAGCATCGCGGTGGTCACCGGTTCCAGCACCGTGTTGGAGGAGGGGGTGAGCATGCCGATCAGAACGCGTTTCGTCATCAATGCGGAACCTCTCCGGCAAGTTGGGTGCGCCACATCACGCGGCGATGGCTGCTGTCGTCATAGCCGGTGGCGCGATGCATCAGGCAGCGATTGTCCCATATCACCAGATCGCCTTGTCGCCAGCGGTGCCGATAGAGCAAGGCGGGATCGTCAAGAAAGGCGAACAGGCGCGCCAGCGTCGCGTCATTATCGGCCGGCGCCAGGCCGGAGATGCTGATGGTCGAGTCGGGATCGACAAACACAGCCGCCCGACCGGTGCTCGGATGCGTGCGCAGCACCGGATGATCGACATCGGGGTTAGCCGCGCACATCGCCTCGGTCAGCGGTGCGGCGGCCAGATAGTTCTTGCGATAGCTTTCCGCGAAGCTGTGCCGCGCGGTGCGGGCGGCGAGATCCGCGCGGTCGCGGGCACTCAGCGCGTCGGCGGCCGCACGCATGTCGGCGAACAGCGTGTCTCCGGCGATGGGTGGTACCTCGTGTCCATAAAGCAATGTGTAGGAGACCGGGCGTGGCGTGTAGATCTGGTCTGAATGCCAGAGCACGCCGTTGTTCGGCGCACCCAATGGTTTGCCGTTCTCGATATTGTTAGATAGCACCATGATTTCCGGATGGCCGTCGCCTTGATAGGCGCTGACATGGTGCACCACCGGCTCTCCCAGCGCCGTGCTGACCGCGACGAGATCAGCCTGGCGCAAGGACTGCGCCGGAAACACTACAACCGCGTGCTGCGCGAGCGCCTCATGAATGGCGGCGCTGCTCGCCGCGTCGAGCGGGTGGCGTAGATCGAGCCCCGCGATCACCGCGCCAAATCCCCCGGGCAGGGGCTCGATCCTGGGCTCGGCCGGCATCAGTCACTCCCGCTCCATCCACTAGGTTGCTGGCAATATCCATGCCATAACAGCGATTTCTGGCACATGCATTGCTTCGCCCCGCTGAGAAGCGTGCGGTCTTGGCGCGGCTTTGTCAGCGCATCATTCGGAGGCCAACAGGAATTGGACTTGCCGCACCCGACCGGCCTGCTCCGCCCGCGTCTGCGTGGTACGTCCGCGCCGCGGATCGAGGATCCGGCGTTGCTGCGCGGGGAGGCGCGGTTTGTCGACGACATCGCCATCGCTGGCACGCTGCATGCCGCCTTCGTGCGCAGCCCCTATGCCCACGCCCGCGTCGGTGCGATCGATGTTGCTGCGGCATGTGCGCTGCCTGGTGTGCGTGCGGTGATCACAGCCCGCGAACTGGCCGGCTGGCTGACCAGTTCACGCCTGCCGATTGCCTTTCCGCCGGGGCAGCTCACCGAGGCGGTGATGCCGCCGATCATGGCGGCCGAGATTGTCCGTCATGTCGGTGAGGCGGTGGCACTGGTGGTGGCCGACAGCCGCGCGCTGGCGGAGGACGCCGTCGCGCTGGTTGACGTGACCTACGACGAACTGACGCCGATCATCGACCCTCATGCGGCACTGGCCCAGGGCAAGGCGGGCATCTTCACGCGGATGACGATCGGCTACGGCGATTGCGCGCGTGCCTTCGCGCAGGCGGCCCAGATTGTGCGACAAAATCTGGTGCAGCATCGCGGGGTCGCCAACCCGATGGAGGCACGTGGCGTGCTCGCCCGCCACGATTCTGCGGCCGACCAGCTCACCATCTGGTCGTCCACTCAAATGTCGCATGAACTGCGTCAGACAGTGGCCGATCTGCTCGATCTGCCGGAGGGGCGCGTGCGCGTGATTGCGCCTGAGGTGGGCGGCGGCTTCGGCGTGAAATACATGGTCTATCCGGAGGAGATCGCGATCGCCGCGACCGCCCGCCATCTCGGTGCGGCAGTGAAATGGATCGAAGACCGGCGGGAGCATTTCATCAGTGCCATCCAGGAGCGCGACCAGCACTGGGATGTTGAGATGGCGCTGGACGCCGATGGCCGCATCCTCGGCGTGCGCGGCACCCTGCTGCATGACCAGGGGGCGTATGCGCCACATAGCGTGAATGTGCCGTTCAATTCTGCGGTCTCACTGCCATCGGCCTATGTCGTGCCGAACTATGATCTCGAGATGATTCTGGCGCGTACCAATCTGGTGCCGGTGATCCCGGTGCGCGGGGCGGGCTACCCGCAAGGCTGTTTTGTGATTGAACGGCTGCTCGATGCGGCGGCGCGTGAGCTGAACGTCGATCGCGCTGAGCTGCGCCACCGCAATCTCATCCCCAGCGCCGCCATGCCCTACGCCACGCCGATGCGCAGCCGCGCTGGCGTGGCCATTGTTTATGACAGCGGCGATTATCCGACCTGCCAGCAGCGTGGCCTCGCGGCGATCGGCTATGACGCGTTTCCGGCACGCCAGCAGGCGGCGCGTGCGCAGGGGCGGTATCTGGGCATCGGCTTCGCGCATGGCGTGAAGGGCACCGGGCGGGGCCCATTCGAATCGGGCGCCGTCCGCATCACCAATTCCGGCCGCGCGGTGATCGCCACCGGCGCGCTGGCGATGGGGCAGGGGCTGAAGACCGCCCTCGCGCAGATCGCTGCCGACGAGCTGGGACTGCCGCTCGATCGCATCGACGTAATCACCGGCGACACCGGCGCGGTCTCACTCGGCCTCGGCGGCTATGCGAGCCGCCAGACTGTGACCGCGGGCTCCTCGGTACTGCAATCCAGCCTGCTGGTGCGGGCGAAGGCTCTGCGCGTGGCCTCGCAAATGCTGGAGGTGGCCGAGGCCGATCTGGAACTCACCGAGGGCTCCGTGCGGGTCGTTGGCGTGCCTGGAATGGAAGTGTCGCTCGGCCGCATCGCCGCCGCACTGCGCGGTCTGCCAGGCTATGGCTTCCCCGACGATGTCGCGCCGGGGCTTGAGGCGAACGAGCATTTCCGCGTCGATGCGCTGGCCTATTCCAACGCCTTCCATGTCTGCGAACTGGAGGTTGATGCCGACACCGGCGCTGTCACCATTCTTCGCTATGTCGCGGTGAATGACAGCGGCGCGCTGATCAATCCGATGATCGTCGAGGGGCAGTTGCGCGGCGGCATCGTTCATTGGCTCGGCAATGTTCTGCTCGAGCGCCTGGCGCACGACGCGCATGGCCAGCCGTTGAACGCGACACTCGCCGATTATTTGCTGCCCACCGCGCCTGGCATTCCACGGCTGGAAATTCTCACCCATTGCTCGCCCTCGCCACTCAATCCGCTGGGGGTGAAGGGCGTCGGGGAGAACGGCATCATCCCGGTGGCGGCAGCCGTCACCTCCGCGGTGGAGGATGCGCTGTCGCCGTTTGGCGTGCGGATCAGCGAGATTCCGATCCTGCCGCAGCGATTGTTGGAGCATATCCATGGCTGAGTTGTCCTATGCGGAGCTGCGCGCTCTGGTCCAGCCCGACCGGGTGCATCGCCGCCTGTATACCGATCCGGTGATCTTTGATTTGGAGATGCAACGCATCTTCGGCACCGCCTGGGTCTTCGTCGGGCATGACTCGCAGGTGGCCAATGCCGGCGATTTCGTAAAGACTCAGATCGGCCGGGACGATTTCATCATGACCCGCGACAAGGATGGGGCAATCCATCTGCTGGCCAATCGCTGCGCCCATCGCGGTCTTGCTCTGTGTGCGCATGAGGCCGGCAATGCGCGCTATTTCCGTTGCCCCTATCACGGCTGGACCTATCGCACCGACGGCACTCTGGCCTCGCTGCCGCAACGCCCGAGCTACCCGCGCGACCTGCGCGCGGATGAAAAAGCATATGAACTCGCCCAGCCGCCGCGTGTGGCGACCTATCGCGGCTTTGTCTTCGCATCGCTGGCCGCCGATGGACCGTCCCTGGATGAGTATCTCAACGGCATTACCCACAGTATCGATGATCTCGTCGATCGCGCACCGGATGGTGAAATAGCGCTCACCGGTGGTCGCAGCCGCTACCTGATCCGCGCCAACTGGAAACTGCAGATCGATAATGGGGTGGACCTGCATCACTCCACCTACACCCATGTCTCAACGCTTGACGAGAATGGCCGGCAATTCGCCCGCCATGGCGGCGGCCCGCGCATCCTGATCGATGGCCGCAAGTCGATTGACTGGGAGCCTTTCGGTGTTGTCGGCTTTCCGTTCGGCCACGGCTATCAGGGCCGCCCGCCGGTGGAGACATTGCCGTCCGGGCCGGTCTATGAGGCATATGTCGCGCGTCTGCAGGCACGGCATGGTGCGATGCGAACGCAGCAGATCTTGAAATATGACCGTTTCAACAGCGTGATCTATCCCAACATCACCTTTCAGGCGTTTGGCCAGCATATCCGCCTGGTCCGGCCGATCTCCGTCGATCTCACCGAGATCAATGTATTCCCCGTGCATCTCAAGGGCGCACCGGAGGAACTCAACCGCGCTGCGGTCCGCTCGCTCGCCGCGACACACTCGGCGGCCTCGATGATTCAGACCGACGATATCGAGATGTTCGAGCGTGCTCAGATCGGGCTCCAAAGCCAGCAGGACGACTGGGTTCTGTTCGCCGGTCACGAGGGCAGCGAGCAGCCCTGGCATGAAGGTGGCTGGCGTGGCCTCGGAACATCGGAATTCGTCTCGCGCATCCAGTATGCGGAGAACTGGATCTCCTACATGACGGGCGGGCGCGGCAATGATCGCCTCGGCGTGCGTGCCGATGCCGTCTGACATGCCAACCCTCGAAGAGGTCTCCGCCTTCATCCACCGCGAGTTGCGCCTGCTCGATGCGCGGCAATTTGCCGAATGGACGCACCTGTTCACCGAGGATGGCATCTACTGGGCTCCCACCCGGCATGACCAGACAAGCCCGGATGAGGCGGTGTCGCTGTTCTATGACGACCGCGTGACGATGGCCGCCCGCATTCGCCGGCTGGCACATCCTGATGTGCATGTGCAGACACCGCCCTCGCGCACGGTTCATCTCGTCTCCAACATCGAGGTCGCGCCAACTCTGGATGAGCGTGGCCAGGTTGTTGTCCACGCGGCGTTTTTGATGGCCGAACACCGGGTCGGCGCGCCAAGCTGGCTCGCTGGTCGCTATGAATATCGTCTGCGCCAGGGAGATTCCCTGGCGATTGCTCTCAAGAAGGCCACACTCGTCAATTGCGATGGCGCGTTCAACGCCATGGCGATCTATCCATGAAACAAAGCCAGTAGAAGGTATCAGCAGAATGTCAAAATTCGCTCTGACCGGGGAGCAGATCGCAGCCTATCATCGCGATGGCTTCGTGCTCGCCCGCGCGATGTTTTCAGCCGAGGAAGCCAGCATCATCCTGCGCACCGCCGAGCTTGATGACCGCATGCATCAGGCCGCGTATTTCCGCTCAGACTCAACCGGCAGCAAGACCCGCATGACGGTATGGAACCATCCCGGCGACGACGTGTTCGGCCTGTTCGCGCGCTCCGAACGGATCGTTGATTCGATGGAGGAATTGATTGGCGAAGAGGTATATCATTACAACTCCAAGCTAAACGCCAAAGAGCCATTTGAGGGTGGGGCTTGGGAATGGCACCAGGATTACGGCTATTGGTATGCCTCAGGCTGCCTGTTTCCCGCGATGGCGACCTGCATGATGGCACTCGACCCATGCACTGCCGAGAACGGCTGCCTTGAGGTGCTGAAAGGCTCACATCTCGTCGGTCGGATCGATCACGGCGTGTCCGGCAAACAGATCTCAGCGGATCAGAAGCGCGTTGAGTTCCTCGAGAAGCGGCTGGAGCGCGTGGTGGTCGAACAGCAGCCGGGTGACGTGTTGTTCTTCCACGCCAACACGCTGCACACCTCCTCGGCGAACGGTTCGGCCAAGCGCCGCTGGGCGTTGCTGTCCTGCTACAATGCCGCGTCGAATGATCCGGTTTTCGCGCACCATCACCCCGGCTACACCAAGCTGCACAAGGTGCCTGATGACGCGATCCTGAAGGCGGGGATCAAGCCGACCAGCGAGGACAAGGAATTCCTGCAGCGGGCGCATAACCCGATCACCGAGGTGGCGGAGAAGGTCTAGGTCCGGCCCACCGCCAAGTGCGATGGGACAAGAGCTAATCGACAAGCGTGACCGCCTTATCGGGTAGCCAGGCCACTTGAACAGCCTCGCCCACCTCAACGATCACGTCGTTGGGGTGGCAGTCGAGAGTGACTGTTGTCTCTGCGCCAAGGTCGACAGAAATCTTGGTTATATTGCCGACAAAATGTCTGGCGACCAACTTGCCGCGCAGCACGCTGCGGTCCGATGGCGCCAACTGTCCAGCGGGAAGAAGTCGCATCTGCTCGGGCCGCACGCCGAGTGTGAAGTCAAACTCCGGCGTGCGGTCCACCCGCACCTTCTGCCCGGCAACAAAGACCCCCTCAGGGCCGACTTTTGCTGAGAGAAGATTGATCTGGCCGACGAAGTCGGCGACGAAGCGCGTTCGCGGTTGCTCGTAGATCTCGCTGGCCGTGCCGATCTGCTCCATCCTGCCATGGTTCATGATCGCGATTCGATCCGACATCGCCATCGCTTCGAGCTGGTCGTGGGTCACGTAAACGGTCGTGATGTTCAGCGCCTTCTGGATCCGTCGGATCTCCTGCTGCATCGCCTCACGTAGTTTCAGGTCCAACGCGCCGAGCGGCTCATCCATCAGCAGCAATCTGGGTGAATGGGCCACAGCGCGGGCGACGGCGACGCGTTGCTGTTGCCCGCCGCTCAACTCGGCAGGATAGCGGCCGCCAGCACCAGGCAGGCGCACCAATTGCAAAAGCTCTGCTACCCTGTCAGCAATTTCCGCCTTTGGTCGCCGCTGCTCAACCAGCCCGAAGCCGATATTGTCTGCCACACTCATATGTGGAAACAACGCATAATCCTGGAACACCATCCCGATCCTGCGATCTTGCGGCGGCAACCGTGTCACATCCTCGCCGCCAAACAGGATCCGCCCCTGAGTTGGGGTCAAAAAGCCAGCGAGAAGGCGCAACGTTGTGGTCTTCCCGCAGCCGGATGGGCCCAACAAGGTCAGGAACTCGCCCTCGCCAACCTCCAGATCAAGCGGCCGAAGTGCTAAGGCGCCCGCATATTCCTTGCTGATCCCCTGCGCGCTGACGCTCGACATGAGTCGCGCTACTGCGAGATCATGCGGTTCCAGGCAGCGATCCAGTCGGCCATGACCACCTTGGAATAATCGATGTGAAGTTCATTGGCGATCTTCTCGGGTTTGAGTTCCAGCATTTCAGCCAGGATTGGATCGGCCGCCATCTTCGCCACGGCGTCGCGATTGACCGGTACGACACCGTCATCCACGGCAAAATTATACTGCACGTCGGTATCAAGATAGGTGTTGAGGAACCAATGCGCAGCCTCAATGTTCTTGCTGCTGGCGAGGACGCCAAGCCAGCCAATCTTGCCAATCCCCACCGTGCCTGGCTTGATTGTGGGATGCAGTGAGATCACTGGTAGACCCGCCTTGCGTGCGACCACGCACCAGCCCGCCTGAACCGCTGCGGCATAAATGTCGCCTGAACGAAACGCGATCACAACCTGATCGCCCTGCATCCAGAGCTTGGGGCTTTTCACCCGCGATAACAGATCGACACCAGGCTTGAAGTTCACCTCGTCTCCGCCGGCACTGTAGGCCGCGCCGCCAAACAGCGCGAGGCCGCCGCCCGAATTGATGTCTGCCAGCATCACACGGCCGGCAAGTCCTGTCTGGGTGAGGTCCTCATAACCTGTCGGCGTCTTCAGTCCGAGCTCCTTGAATTTTTCACTATTATAGCAAATCCCTTCCTGTGTTTCCCACGATTGCACGCCGTAGGGCTGCACCTGACTGGCCGCCAGATAGGAGATGTTGGGCAGCTTCGCCATCTCGAGAGGAGCCAGGTAGCCCGCCTGCACATAGTTCGGCATCTGTGCGTCGAGAATGTCGACCACATCAAACGGCGCGCGTCCGCGGCCGGCGACAACCTTGGCCAGATTCGCCTGCGGGCTGCCGGTGACAAACTCAAGCTTGCCGCCGAGCGCTTCGAACTTCGAGACCGTCTCGCGGGAAATCACATCGCGCCAGGCGCCGCCAAAGGTCGCCACCCGCAATATCACGCCATCGAAATGCTGCTGCGCGATGGCCGACCCTGCCAGCAGCGTGAATGCAATGGTGGTCACTGTCCGTTGAAGCCAGGCCATGTCGATCTCGTCTCCGAAAATAAGAGGCCCCTAGCGGGCAGAACTGCCGGTTCGTAGCAGCGCGTTGATGCCAACGAGCCTCTGCACAGCGACCACCAGCGCACAGCAAAATATGATCACCAACGTTGCCGATGCGAGAATGGACGGATCGAAATTCTGCTCGAGACCCGAAAAAACTTCCACCGGATAGGTCGCTGCACCTGGAGGTGCCAGGAACATCGAGACCGGCACATCGCTGAACGATACCATGAAGGCGTAAAGTGCGCCTGCATACAGACCCGGCATGATGACGGGCACGGTCACACGCCGGAAGGTGCGCAGAGGTGAGGCGCCCAAGCTCAGCGCGGCCTCTTCCAGCCGGCGGTCGAATCGTTGCAGGACGGATGTAACGGTACCGACCACATAGGGGATGGCGATGAAGGCATGCGCGATCAGCAATGCGGTGAAGCTGCCGGCCAGGTCGAGTCCCAGCACATCGTCCAGCGCGTAGGACAATTGCAGAAAGGTGATCCCAACCACGACGGCGGGAATTTGGATCGGTGCGCGGAAGAGGCTGGCGACCACTGCCTTGCCCGGAAACACGCCCCGCACCAGCCCCAACGAAGCGGGGAGTCCCACGGCCACCGCGATCAGCGCTGACAGGCTCGCAAGTTCCAGGCTCAGTCCGATCGCGCGGAATTGCGACGCTGGGATACGCAAATAGCGCGCGAGGGAAAATCCATGCGGGGGAAAATTGATTGCCTCCAGCGCGCCGCCGCTGAACGATGCGCCGCATACCACGATGATGGGTGCATACAGAAACACGAACACCGCAGCGACGGACGTCCACAGGCCAATGCTGCCGATGTCGGGGCGTCTCATATCACCGCCATCCGGCCGACACGGCTGCGGCGTACCAGAACCAAAGTCAGCACATTGATGGCAAGCACGGCGACAAGCAGCACCACCGACAACGTTGCCGCCATCGCGTAGTTCACCTGCATCATCACTGTCTGCTGGATCAGCACCGGCAGGGTCAGGATGCGTCCGCTGCCCAACAGCGCGGCCGATGTAAACGCGCCCATGCACATGTTGAAGATCATCAGTGCGGCCACACACAGGCCGGGCAGGCAGAGTGGCAAAAGCACGCGTCGCAACACCCGCGCGCGGCTCGCGCCATGTGCCAGGGCGGCCTCTTCCAGCCCGCGTGGGACCGTCCGAATCACGCTGGTCAGCAACAACACCGCAAAGCCAAGGGTGAATTGCATCAGCCCGACCACCACACCGGATTCGCTGCCCAACAGCGCGACAGGCTGGTCCACCAGATGCAGCGCGGTCAGCAATCGGTTCAACACGCCATCGCCGGCGAAGATGATCATCAGCCCAAAAGCCTTCACCACGATGGTGATGAAGTTCGTCGCGACGATTGCCGCCAGCAGAAAGCCGGACCAGGCCGACCGCATGCGTGCGATGGCATAACCAACGGCAAAGGCGGGGATCAGGGTAAAGATCGTTGCCAGCGCGGAGACGCGCACGGTGATCCAAAGGCAACGCAGGAAGAGGCCGTCGCTGAGAAGGGCGTCATAATTCTGCAGAGTCCAGGCCGCCGCGGTGCGACCCATGCCGAGGTCCCGATGCAGGCTGCTGGCGATGAACACGCTCTGTGATGCCAGCAGGGTCACCAGCATCAGAAGCACAGGCGGAAGAAGCAGCCCACCCCATCCCAGCCCCGCAATGGCTGCCAGGCCGGCTCCGCGAGGGGCGGCCGCGCCAACCATGTCGGCGGGCAGGCGCACCGTGGCGCCGGTCATCCGTGCATGCCAATGTGACGACAGGTAGCGCGCGACATTCTGGCCCCGATTGGCGTGTTACCCAGCCTTTTTCAGCAAATCCTATGCCACGCCGACAGGCCCTACGCCTGTGCAGCGAGGATCGCGGCGATCACACGGCGGGGCGTGATGGGCGTTTCGTTCACTTCAGCGCCAATGGCCGACAGAGCATCACGCACCGCGTTCGCGATCGCCGCGGGCGGCGCGATCGCCCCGCCTTCGCCCATGCCCTTCACGCCATATTCCGTGTGCGGCGTGGGTGTGGTCATGTGTGCGATCTTGATCGGCGGCAATTCGGCCGCGCCGGGCAGCAGATAATCGGCGAAGCTGCCGATCTGCGGTTGGCCCTGCCCGTCATACGTGATTTCCTCATAGAGCGCTGTGCCGATCCCCTGCACCACGCCGCCACGCACCTGGCCCTCGACGATCATCGGGTTCACCATCGTGCCGCAATCCTCCGCGACGGCGTAGTCGAGCAATTCAACAGCGCCCGTCACAGGATCGACCGCCACCACCGCGGCATGGGCGGCGAACGCGTAAACACCCGTATCAA
This sequence comes from uncultured Rhodospirillales bacterium, assembly GCA_903904805.1. GTDB lineage: Bacteria > Pseudomonadota > Alphaproteobacteria > Acetobacterales > Acetobacteraceae > CAIVDX01. The sequence continues at coordinate 4,925 of CAIVDX010000145.1, read as the reverse complement.
TCGCCGGCTGGTAGGTGCCAGTGATTTTCAGCAGCGGCTCGACATCGTTCGGCAATGCCTCCATGCGCAGATGCGCCACGCGCGCGATCTCCTCGATCGAGATGGAACTGCCCGGCCCCCGAACCGCGCCACCACTGAAATGAACATCGCTGGCCTGGCACTGCAACAGATGCGCGCCGATGCGCAGAAGCTTGTCGCGCAGCAGCCGTGTGGTGCGCGCGACCGCACCGCCGGCCATCACGATGCTGCGAGACGCGATGGTGCCGTTGCCAAATGGCGACAGGCCAGTATCGCCATGGCGAACCGATATCCGGGCGGGATCAATGCCCAACTCCTCCGATGCGATCTGCGCCAACGTTGTCTCCAGCCCCTGGCCGTGGGATTGGATGCCAACGAACAGAATCAGGGTGGCGTCGGGCATCAACTGCGCCGTGCAGCTTTCATAGCCTGGGATGAACGGGCTACCCCGACTCACCCACTCACCGCACCCATGCCCGGTTTGCTCGGAGTAGCACCCAAACCCGATGCCGATCAGCCGACCGTCCGGTTCGCCACGTGCCTGCCGCGCCCGCACTGCGGCAACATCGATCGTCTGCGCGCAAAGTCTCGTGAGGGCCGGATAATCGCCGGTGTCAAACATCAGATTTGCGATGGTGACGTAGGGCATCTGTTCGGCGCGCACCAGATTGTCCAGCCGCACCTGCAGCGGATCGCGGCCAACCGCGCGCGCGACCTCATCGATGGTTCGTTCGATGGCGAAACAGGCGCCTGGCCGTCCGACACCGCGGTAAGGGCCAACGGGGGATTTGTTGGTCGCAACGGTGTGGGTTTTCACGCGCCAGTTGCGAATATTGTAGGGTCCTGGAAGATTGCGCGCCGCCATGCCGGTTTCCAGAAATGGTCCATTCGGCCACAGCGCATAGGCGCCTGCATCAACCACCAGATCGACATCAATTCCACTGATGATGCCACGCGCGTCTGCATAGGCGGTCACCCGGTAATCATGCTCGCGCGCATGGGTGGCCGAGAGAAAATGCTCGCCGCGATCCTCCACCCAGCGCAGCGGGTAATCGAGCTCCAGCGCAAGTGCTGCGATCACCACCTCCTCGGGGAGTAACCGCGCCTTGGAGCCAAATGCGCCGCCAACATCGGGCGCGACCACGCGAACGAAACGTTCCTCCAGCCCGAGTACCTCGCACAGCCCCAGGCGAATAATGTGTGGCACCTGTGTGCTGTCATAAACCACCAGCTCGTCCAGCCGATGATCGCGATAGGCCAGGACGGCGCGGCCCTCCATCGGCGAGGCAACCTGCCGGCTTGTCCGATAGCTGCGTGACACCGTCACCGATGCCTCGCCCCGTGCCTGATCAAGATCGCCGCCGGTGAAGGCGCGTTCGATGAACACATTGTCAGACCAGCCGTCGTGCAGAATGCTGGTCTTGTCGGCCAACATCTCCGCACCGCGCACCACCGGCGCCAGAATTTCGTAGTCCACAACAACGGACGCCGCGAGGTCTTCGGCCTCAGCGCGGGTGCTGCCGATACAGGCAGCGACAACCTCGCCGACAAAGCGCACCTTGCTGGTCGGCAGTGGCGGATAACCGGCCACCTTGAAATTGCTGATCTGCGGCACGGCGCGCATGTCGGAAAGCCGGGGCAGATCGGCGGCGGTGAAAACCTGGCTCTCCTCACCCACCGGCTTGGTGATGGAGCGGATGCGGGCGTGCGCATGCGGGCTGCGCACAAAGGCAACCTCCTGCGTGCCTGGCAATTTCATATCGGCAACGAACGCACCGCGCCCGTGCAGATGTCGTGCATCTTCCCGCCGCAGCAGTCGCGCGCCGACACCAGTTCCCTCCACCTTTGGGTGCGCGTTCATGCGGCCTCCTGGGCGGCCAGCGCCGCTGCCGCTGCGGCGATGGATGTGACAATGTTGGTATATCCTGTGCAGCGGCAGAGATTGCCGGCGAGGCCGCGGCGAATGTCGGCGTCATTTCCTGCCTTGCCCCGAAGAATCAGATCGCGCGCTGAAACCAACATCCCCGGCGTGCAATAGCCACATTGCAGTCCGTGATGGGTATGGAACGAGTCCATCAGCGCGATCATCACGCGATCATTCTGCAGACCCTCAATAGTGTGCACCTCGCTGCCCTCGCATGCCACGGCGAGCGTCAGGCAGGACCGTGTCGGTTGCCCGTCGACATTGATCGTGCAGGCGCCGCACACACCGTGCTCGCAGCCCAGATGCGTGCCGGTGAGATTCATCGACTCCCGCAGGAAATCAGCGAGCGACTGGCGCGCCTCTCCATTGGCGCTAACCTTGCGGCCATTCACGGTGAAGCGGACACTCATGCTCTCATCTCCCGCAGCGCGCGCTCAATCATCGCCAGATGAAGCCCGAGCAGATAATCATCTGTCACATCGCCACACTCGTCGAGTTCCGCGCGCGCGCTTTCCATAATCGCGGGCAGCGGCGCGCCGTCCGCAAGCAGCCCTGCCGCGCGCGCCAGCGACAGCGGCGCACGCGGCAGTCCACCAAGAACGATGCGGGAATGTCCGCTGATTGGATCGCACACACAGGCGGCAATGGAACTGGCGAACTCGCCAACCTTGCGATTGAATTTCTGCAAGCCCCACAGTGCAGACTGCGAAAGACGCGGCACATGCACGCGGCGAAGCACCTCGTCGGGGCGCCGGGTTGTCTGATAGATGCCGGTGACGAACTCCTCGATCCCAACCAGGCGTGTTCCGGTCGCGCTCACCAACTCGATCACAGCGCCAAGTGCGGGCATTACCGTCAGCCAATCAGCGGCGGGATCAGCCAGTGCGAGGCTGCCTCCCAACGTGCCGCGCGTGCGAACGGCACGGTAGGCGATGTCGCCGGCAACACGTGACATCATGCCGCGTGAGGGATCGGCCACCGCGCCATCCTCGATCGCAGCGTGCGTCACACAGGCGCCGAATGTCACGGCGTCAGAGCTTTCCTCCACCTCCCGCAACTCCGGCAAAGTCCTGATATCCACAAGTAGCGACGGGTTTGCCACCCGCAGATTCATCATCGCCAGGAGGGACTGGCCACCAGCGATTGGATCAGCGGTGCCATCGGCCATCATGGCCAGCGCACTGGCCAGCGTGCCAGGGCGTGCATAGTCGAAGGCAGCCGGCTTCATGCTATCATCATCGCGTTCATCGAGAGAAGTTGAGGTCCCAATATGTCACGCCGCAAAGCCGCTGCGGTCTGAAATCGGTGGGAGGAAGCGATCGTCGTAGATTTCGTCAGCTGAAGGGACGCGGGGCAGTTCAAATCCTTCCGCCAGCATTTTCAAGCCAGCCTCGGCCCGCTTGGGATCGAATTCGCCGAATCCAGCGGCGCGGACGCGCTGCGTCAACAGGCTGGTTTTGATCACGTAGGTCATCCGCGCGGTTTCGTTGGCGACCGGGGTCAGCGGATCGCGTTTGACAAGAGATTGCACAGCGGCGGCGGGATCGTGTGAGGCCGCCATCCATCCGCGGGCGCATGCCCGTGCGATGCGGCGCACCAGACCGGGATCACGCGCGATCACACCACGACTTGCGATCAGGCCGTTACCCCAGAAATCCAGCCCGTAATCAGCAAAGCCCATGATGTTCAACTCGCTGGGCTGCACATCGTTGCCAATCAGGTTGAATACAACAGTATAATCGAAGCCAGCAACCGCGTCGACTGCGCGACGGATAAGCATGGTTTCACGGAGCTGGACGGTGACCAATTGCCGATCGACGGCGGTGATATCGACATTGTTCAGCCGCAGGATGGCCGGCAGCAGCCGTGAACCGGCATCCGCCGTGCCAACACCCAGCTTGCGACCCTTCAGGTCCGCCAATGTCGTGATTCCGGCGTTCTTGTAGCTGATCAGGCTGTGCGGCGGCCGATCGAGGATCGTCATGATCATCTTCGGGCCGGCTTGCGGATTGCGCGCGGAGAACTCGACGAGAGTGCCCGGGTCGGCGAAACCGAAATCATACGCCGCGCTGGCCACACGGGTGATCGCATCGCCCGATCCCGAGGCGCCGTCGATCTGCGGGTCAATACCCTCGTCAGCAAAAAAGCCGAGATCCTGGGCCAATAAAAACGGGGCATTGCCACCATAGCGACGGAAATCGAGGGTCAATTTAACCGGCATGAGATCGGCCCGCGCCCGCCTCGGTCGTGCGACTGCGGCCGCTGCGGCGCCAAGCAGGGCCCCGCGTCGCGAGGTGAGCGAAAGGGCGTTCATGACCTAGTCCCCCGACCTGGTTGAGCTGAGCCTGCACGATGCAAGCCGCGGGCCATGGGCCGTCGGCACAGGATCGGAGCGCCAGGGCCAATGCGCGCAATGATTGTCTGGCGGATGCGCGCCCCCCAGTCCGCCGCTCAATTGACTTGGGGTTGCCAGGGTGGTTCGCTCGATCAGGCTCGCTTTCCTCTCGAGTTTATCACACGAGGTCCAACATGTATCCCACCCGGCGCGTCGTTTTGGCTGGTCTTGCTGCCGGCGCGGGAGTGAGCATCGCATCAGTCGCTCGATCCGATGCTGGGCCTGTCATCAAGATCGCTGCGTCGCGCAATGCCGCTGCGCCTGTTTGGAACCTCACCAACGTCGCGCCCCGCTTTGGCTTCACTGTTGAGATGTCGGTTCTTTTCACCTATGCCGAGCAGATGCGGGCAGCACAGTCCGCGCAGACCAATGCGGCGACCTGCGGCACCGACACGATGGCCACCGTGGCCGATCAAGGCATCACCAACCTCCGCTATATCGTTGCCGATCAGTATGGCGGGCAGAATATCGTTCTGCGCACCGGTATCGTGGCCAGGAGATGGTCGGAGATAGAGGGCAAATCCATCGGCGTGGTGCCTGGCACCTGGGCGCGGGTTCTGTTCCTGATCGCGGCCAAAGAGGGCGGCG
>CAIVDX010000144.1 GCA_903904805.1 uncultured Rhodospirillales bacterium | reverse complement strand
GGTCGCGGCGACGCATGTGCTGGAAGATCGCGGCGGCGATGTTGATGTAAGCGGCGTGCAGTATGACTCGCGGCGTGTGGTCGCCGGCGATGTTTTTGTGGCGATGCGTGGTGGGAGTACCGATGGCAATCGCTATGTGACTGCGGCTCTGGAGCGCGGAGCGGCGGCGGTGGTGACGGACTCGGCGGAGACTTTTGCGGGGCTGCAGAGTGTTCCGGCTGCGTTGGTCGAGCATGGACGGCGCGCGCTTGCTGAGGTGAGTTCGGCGGTGTTTGGACGGCCTCAGGACAAGCTCAAAATTAGTGCTGTGACTGGCACGAATGGGAAGACGACGACTGCGTTTTTGCTGGAGCAGATGCTTGCGAGTGCCGGGCGGAAGTGTGTGCTTGTGGGCACGATCGAAACACATATTGCGGGCGAAGTTCGGGCGAGCGAGCACACGACGCCGGAGTCGCGCGATTTGCTGGCGTTGTTTGCGGAAGGCGTGAAGGCGGGATGTACGGAAGTTGTGATGGAAGCGAGTTCGCACGCGCTGGAACAGGGACGTATATGGGGTTTACCGGTAGACGTGGCTATCTTTACCAACTTGACGCAGGACCACTTGGATTATCACGGAGACATGGCCGCGTACGCGAGAGCCAAGATGATGCTTTTTAACGAGGCAGGTACGGGCATCGCGCCACGCGTTGCGGTGATCAACAATGACGCTGAGTATGCCGGCAACATGATGTTGAGTTATCCGGGCTCTGAGCCGATCATGCGTTACGCGATAAGGGATGAAGACGAACTCGAACACCGATCTAACTATCAAGCTAAGGATGTCTGCCCGTCTGCCGGTGGCACAGAATTTATCTTTCAGACCCCATCTCAATCCGTTGGGGTCTGGTCGCCGCTGACGGGAAGGGTCAATGTGTACAACTTGCAGGCGGCGATGTGCGCTGCTCTAGCGCGAGGGCTATCGCTTGAACAGGTAGTAGCTGCAGCCGCCAGGATCAGGCCGGTGCCGGGGCGATTTGAAGTCGTTCCCGAATCGCGCGAAGCGGGCTTCACGGTAGTAGTTGATTATGCGCATACCGATGATGCTTTGAAGAACCTTATTGTGTTGGGGCATGATCTTGTCGGCGAGCATGGTGGCCGCGTGATTACGATGTTCGGATGCGGTGGCGATCGGGATAAAACCAAGCGGCCGAAGATGGGACGCGTCGCTGGTGCGGACAGCGATCTGGTTGTGGTGACGAGCGATAATCCGCGCAGCGAAGAGCCGATGGAGATTATTAATGAGGTCCTAGCCGGCGTGCGCGCTGAGAATGCGACGTTTGTTGTTGAGGAAGATCGTCGCGCGGCGATTGAGGTTGCGATTCGCGCGGCGAAGCCTGGCGATATTGTTTTGCTTGCGGGTAAGGGGCATGAGAAGGTCCAGATTTTTGCGGATGGGGCGGTGCCGTTCGATGATGTGGAAGAGGCTGCGCGTGTGTTGCGCGAATTGAGCAGCGAGGTGCAGAGATGACGTTGACGCTTGGACAAATTGCCGACTGGATTCACG
>CAIVDX010000143.1 GCA_903904805.1 uncultured Rhodospirillales bacterium | reverse complement strand
CGCCAAACTCGAAATCGGCGAACAGGGGCTGCACGTTGCGCAGGATGGTTTCGCCGGTCGTGGCATAGCGATTATGGCCGACGGCGCGCACACCCGGCAGCCGCGCGATCACCCGCGCATCGGAAAAATTGTCGCCGACCAGACCCAGGCCCCGGTGCGAGTGAAAGCGCCCCTGGTCGTAGGTGACGATGCCGGTCGCCTCCTGCCCGCGAGGCTGCAGCGCGTGCAGGCCCAGTGCGGTGACCGCGGCCGCATCCGCCTCGTTCCACAGGCCGAAGACACCGCATTCCTCATGCAGCGTGTCACCGTCACCCCGATCAACAGGGCCGAGTTCGTCGCGCGGCAGGTCGGCGGGTCCGGACATCAAGCTCTCCTGTTGGCCAGCGTCACGGCCGCGTGGGCGGCGGCGACGATGGCGGCATCATCCCTTCGAGGGCCTTGCCGACCGTCGAACTCTCCGGCCCGATACGCGGCATCGCGGGCAATCCCGAGGCAGTATTCGCGCCTGGAGTGCCAGGCAGCGGCGCGACCACGGGGCGATAGTCTGCGGGCACCATCGCCATCACCTTGACAGCGCTTGACTGGATATAGGGCAGCGTCTTGGCATCCTGAACCGCTGGAGGCCAGCGATCGCTGGGGAGCAGCATCCCACCGCCGATATAGGCCACCAGCACAACCACCGCGCCACGGACCAGCCCGAACACGATGCCCAGCGTGGAATCGAGCGGCGACAGGGCGGATGTCTGCGCGATCCGGCTCAGCACCGCCGCGGCGACGCTGAACAGGATCAGCGCGATGATGAAGGCCAGCGACGCTCCCACCGGCAACGCCAGGTCCGCGCTCGGCAGATAAGGGGCCAGCATCGCGGCCGCCTGCTCACGGTAGCTGGCGGCCACCCAGGCGGCGGCGATCCAGGCACCCACCGACAGCACCTCGCGCATGAAGCCGCGCAGCCAGCCGATGATGGCGGAGATGAAGATCACCCCGAGAATCGTCAGATCAACCCAATTCATGCCCGGTCCCTTCGCCTGCCGGCCCTCTTATCCGCGAACTCGGCCCAGGAACCAACCCACCACCGCACGCGGGATTGCTGGCGCTGCGAACGCGGTTGGCATTGAACGGGGGGAGACGTCCTTGCGTTCAAGCAGCAACTTCCTTTTTGAAAAAAAGAAGCAAAAAACTTTGATGAGTCTGGGACTTACTCATCGGCGCTACCGGCAAAGCCGGTCACCAGATCCGTCAGGTGGCCGATTTCGTCCATCAGCAGCCCGCCTGAGTCGGTGCCTGAACGGTTGCCGCGGGCGACGCGCCTGGGCAGCACGGCGCGGGCGAAGCCGAGTTTCGCGGCCTCTTTCAGCCTGGCCGACATCTGCGAAACCTGACGCACCTCGCCGGACAGGCCAACCTCGCCGAAATAGACCGTGTCCGCCTGCGTCGGCTGGTTGCTCGCCGCACTCGCCAGCGCGGCGGCGACAGCCAGGTCGGCCGCGGGTTCACTCACCCGCAGCCCGCCGGCGATATTGAGATAAACATCCGACCCCGCCAGCCGCAGCCCGCACCGGCTGTCCAGTACCGCGATCAGCATCGACAGCCGGCCACTGTCCCAGCCCACCACCGAGCGTCTGGGCGAGCCGCCGGGATTTGGCGAGAGCAGCGCCTGCACCTCCATCAGCACCGGCCGCGTGCCCTCCAGTCCGGCGAACACCGCGCTGCCGGCGATATTGCCGCGCCGCTCGGCCAGGAACAGGGCGGAGGGGTTGGAGACCTCGGCGAGGCCGGCATCGGTCATCTCGAATACGCCGATCTCGTCGGTGGCGCCGAAGCGGTTCTTCACCGCGCGCAAGATGCGGAACTGGTGGCTGCGCTCGCCTTCAAAATACAGCACGGCGTCAACCATGTGCTCCAGCACCCGCGGCCCGGCGAGCGCGCCTTCCTTGGTCACGTGGCCGACCAGCACCAGCGCGAAGCCACGTGTCTTGGCCAGGCGGATCAGCTCGAACGCACAGGCCCGCACCTGGCTGACGCTGCCAGGCGCGGCCTCCACCGTGTCCAGCCACATGGTCTGGATCGAGTCGATCACCACGAGCGTGACGTCCGGCTCGGCCTCCAGGCTGGCGACGATGTCGCGCACATTGATCGCCGCGGCGAGGCCCATGGGCGAACCGGCGAGGCCCAGCCGGCGGGCGCGCAGCCGCACCTGCTCGATCGATTCCTCGCCCGAGACATACAGGCAACGCCGGCCGGAGCTCGCGAGCGAGGCTGCGGCCTGCAGCAGCAGGGTGGATTTGCCGATGCCCGGATCGCCGCCCACCAGCACGACGGATCCCGGCACCAGCCCGCCGCCGAGCACACGGTCCAGCTCCTCGATCCTGGTCGGTGCGCGCGGCGGCGGCGCGGCGCTGCCCTCCAGCGGCACGAAGCTGATGGTGCGTCCGGCCTTGCCCGAGCCTTTCGGCGCGGCAGATTTCGCCAGACCGGGGCCGGAGTCCGCAATTTCCTCGTCGATGGTGTTCCAGCCGCCGCAGGTCTCGCAGCGGCCCAGCCATTTGGCGGTGACGGCGCCGCAGTCGCGGCAGACGAAGCGGGCGGCGGCGCGTGCCATTCAGGCGCGCAGCTGCATGGTGATCGGGCCTTCGCGCCGGCCATGGGTGAATTGATCGACCATCGGATTGCCGCTCTCCAGCAGGCTGCTCGCCGGGCCGGTCCAGACGATGCGGCCCTGGAACAGCATACAGGCCTGGTCACCGATTCGGGTCGCACTCGCCATATCGTGGGTGATCGCGATCGCCGTGCTGCCGAGCTTTTTCACGCAATCGACGATGAGCCCGTCGATCACCGCGCCCATGATCGGATCAAGCCCGGTGGTCGGCTCGTCAAAGAACAAAATCTCCGGCTGCGCCGCGATGGCGCGCGCCAGGCCCACCCGCTTCTGCATCCCGCCGGAGAGTTCCGAGGGGGCGAGCATCGCCACCTCCGGCCCCAGCCCAACCTGGGCGAGAACCTCCACCGCCCGGTCGCGCGCTGCCCGGCGGGAGAGCGTGCGCATCGCCAGCAGCCCGAAGGCGACATTTTCCCAGACCTTCAGACTGTCGAAGAGCGCGGCGTTCTGGAACAGCATGCCGATGCGGCGGTTCACATCCTCCCGCCCGGCGCGGTCGAGGCTCAGCACGTCAATGCCGTCGATCTCGATGGTTCCGGCATCCGGCTGGATCAGCCCGAGGATGCATTTGATCAGCACCGACTTGCCCGAGCCGGAGCCGCCGATCACCACCAGCGAATGGCCGGCTGGAAGATCGAGATCCACCCCATCCAGCACCGTCTTCGGCCCGAACGCCTTGCACAGCCCGCGCACGCGGATTTTCGGGGTGTCGCTCATCGGGCGAAGAACAGTTCGGTCAGCACATAGTCGAACGAGAGGATCAGGATCGAGGCGCTGACCACCGCGGACGTCGTTGCCGCCCCCACACCCTGCGCGCCGCCCTTGCTGCGATAGCCGTGATAGCAGCCCATCAGCGCCACGATGAAGCCGAACACCGCGGCCTTCACGAGTGAGGACACCACGTCCTCGGTCTTCAGGAAATCCAGCGTGCTGCGCAGATAGGCGTCGGCGCCGAAATCCAGCTTCAGCGTGCCCACCACGAACCCGCCGAGCACGCCGAGCACATCGGCCACCAGCACCAGCAACGGCAGCGCGATGGTGCCGGCGAGCAGGCGCGGCGCGACCAGATATTTCATCGGGTTGGTCGACAGCGTCTGCAACGCGTCGATCTGGTCGGTGACGCGCATTGTGCCGAGCTCGGCGGCCATCGCCGCCCCCACACGTCCGGCCACCATCAGCCCGGCGAGCACGGGGCCAAGCTCGCGCACCACCGACAGCACCACCACCGAGGCGGTCGCGCCGGCCGCGGCGAAGCGCGAGAAGCCGGTATAGCTCTGCAACGCGATCACCATGCCCGAGAAGATGGCGGTGAGTGCCACCACTGGCAGGCTGAAATAGGCGAAATCAATGAAGGCGCGGCCGAACAGGCGCCAATAGAAGGGCGGTCGCACCAGGTGCGACAGGCCGGTCGCCGCGAAGATCGCCACTGAGCCGACCGAGGCGGTGGCGGCGAGCACCGGCCGGCCGATCGCGGCGAGCAGATCGAGCAGGAACGTCACGCGGTATGCTCGGGAGCGGCTGTCTCTGAGTAGGTGCGGGGATAGCGCGCGCCGAGCGAGGTCAGGATTTCGTAGCCGATGGTGCCGGCCGCCGCGGCCAACGCGTCGGGAGGGCAGTGCGGGCCGATCAGCTCCAGCCAATCGCCCAACACCAGGCCCGGGTGATCGGTGACATCGTAGGTGGTGAGGTCCATCGACACACGCCCTACCAGCGGCACCGCCCGGCCGTCAAAACGCGCGGCGCTGCGGTTCGACAGGCTGCGCGGGAAACCATCGGCATAGCCCACCGCCACGGTGGCGATCCGGCTGGGGCGCGCTGCCGCCCAGCTGCCATTATAGCCCACCAGCGCACCCGCCGGCACATCGCGCAGGGCGATCACCTGGGCCATCAGCCGCACGACCGGTCGCATCGGGTTGGGCCGATCCGGGCGCGGGTTCAGTCCATACAAGGCCGCCCCTGGCCGCGCGAGATCGGACCCCGCGCCGTCGAGGAACATCCCCGACGAATTGGCGATCGAGGTCGGCGCGGCCGGCAAGGCCGCACGGGCATCGGCGAAGCGGGCCAACTGGGCCGCGTTGGACGGATCATCGGGCCACTCGGCGGCGGCCAGATGGGTCATCAGGCAGGCAATGCTGACGCCGGCCAGCCGCTCCGGCGCGGCGCGCAGCGTGGCGACCTCGGCCGCCGACAGGCCCAGCCTGTTCATTCCGGTATCAACATGCAGGAAGGCCGGCACGGCGTGTCCATGGCGCGCCGCACAGGCCCCCCAGGCGGCGATCTCACCCAGAGTGTTCAGCACCGGCAGCAGCCGGTGGTCGAGGAATGCGTCCGCCGGCGCGGAGGCCAGACCGTTCAGCACCGCGATGTCGGCATCCGGCAGCACGGCGCGCAGCGCAACCGCCTCGTCCAGCGTGGCGACGAAGAAATCGCCACAGCCGGCCCGTGCCAGCGCCGCGCCGACCTGCGCCGCACCCAGCCCATAGCCATCCGCCTTGACCACCGCCGCGGTGCGGCCGGGCGCGCGCGCGGCCAGCATCCGCCAGTTGGCGGCCACCGCGCCGAGATCGATCTCCAGCCGCGTCGGAGCGGTCATCGTCGCGCGCTCTAGCCGCCGTGCGGGTCGGAATGGGTCAGGTCGAGATCGGCGAAGCGTGTATATTCGCCCTCGAACATCAGCTTGATCGTGCCGGTCGGGCCGTGGCGCTGCTTCACCAGGCTGAGTTCGGCGATGTTGTGCACCGCCTCCATGTCCTGTTCCCACTTCGCCATAGCGGCGTTGAACTTGTCCGCCTCCGGATAGTTCATCTGCTTGGGGATGCGCTGGGCGAGGTAATATTCGTCGCGATACACAAACATCACCGCGTCCGCATCCTGCTCGATCGAGCCGGATTCGCGCAGATCGGCCAGCTGTGGGCGCTTGTCCTCGCGGCTTTCCACCGCGCGCGAGAGCTGCGAGAGCGCCATCACCGGCACCTTCATGCTTTTCGCCAGCGCCTTCAGCCCCTGGGTGATCTGGCTGATTTCCAGCACCCGGTTCTCCGGCCGCGTGCCCTCCGCCGGGCGCATCAGCTGCAGATAATCGATCACGATGAGCGCGAGGCCCTTGGGGTATTTGCGCGCCAGCCGCCGGCAGCGCGTGCGAAGGGCCGACAGGGTGAGTGCGGGCGTGTCGTCGATATAGATCGGCAGCGCGCCCAGTTCCTTGCTGGCCTCGACGAAGCGGTCGAACTGGCGCTGCTCGATCTTGCCGCGGCGGATGTCGTTGCCCGGAACCTTCGCCATCTCGGCGAGCAGACGCGTGGCGAGCTGATCGGCGCTCATTTCCAGCGAGAAGATCGCCACCCCCTGGTCCGGCGCGACATTCTCGCCGCGTTCCAACGCTGCCTCCCAGAGGGATTTCGCCGCACCCCAGGCGATCTTGGTGGCCAGAGCAGTCTTGCCCATGCCCGGGCGGCCGGCAAGGATGATCAGATCGGACGGGTGCAGCCCGCCGGTCTTGGCGTTCAGATCGCGCAGCCCTGTCGACAGGCCGGTGACCGCCGAGCCATGCCTGAGTGCCTCCTCGGCGGTCTCGATCGCCTTCACCAGCGCGGCGTTGAGATGCTGCGGGCCCTCATTGGTCTCACGCGCGGTGAGGTCGAACAGCTCCTGCTCCGCCGCCTCGATCTGCTTCTCGCCGGTCAACTCCGGATCCAGCCCGAAGGCGCGGTTGACCACCACCTCGCCCAGATCGATCAGCTGCCGCCGTAGCCAGGCGTCACGGATCACCCGGCCATATTCACCGGCATTGATGATGCCCACCGTCGCGGTCAGCAGCTGCGCCAGATAGGACAGCCCACCCACCTCATCCAGCACGCCGGAATGCTCCAGCTCGGCGCGCAGCGTGACGGGATCGGCGATCTGGTCGCGTTCACAGCGGCGCTGGATCGCCTCGAAAATGCGGCCATTGACCGCATCGGCGAAATGCTCCGGCAGCAGAAACTCGCTGACCCGGTCAAACGCCTTGTTGTTGGCGAGCAGCGCGCCCAGCAACGCCTGCTCGGCCGGCACATTGCTCGGCGGCATCCGCTGCGACATGCCAAAGAGCGGCGAGTTCACGTCATCATCCATCCCACCATCCTAGACCCTTCGGCCGAGTCAGGGCAGGGCTGGAGCCTGTGGACAGGTGTGAAACATGGGGGTGGAATTTTTTAAGTTGCTTAAGACCGCCCGTTCTTTTTTGAAAAAAAGCAGCTTTTGGCGTTACGGGCACGGTGTCAGGGCAAGCAGGGGCGTGGGGTCCACCGCCTCGCCGAGGTGGCTGAGCTGGAAATACAGATGGGTGCCGTAGGTGATGCCGCTGCGGCCGATGCGGCCGATGCGCTCACCGGCGCTGACATGGCGCTGGCCATTCGCCAGAGCGGGGGCGACCGAGCCCAGATGCGCATACAGGCTCTGCCAGCCATCCGGATGCCGTATCACCACGAAAAGCCCGCCCACCCCATGCTTGCGGATCTCCACCACCTCACCTTCGGCCGCCGCGCGCACCCACTCGCCGGCCGGCGCAGGCAGATCGATGCCAAGATGCATCCCCGCCGGTGCCCGTGGCCCCACCTGGTGCCGCCACCCGAACCCGGACGACACACAGCCCGCCGCCACCGGCCGCTGCCAGACCGGCGGCTCGGCCCAGGCGGGACGCAGCCAGAGCAAACCGATCAGGGCGAATGAGAGGCGGATCATCGCGCCTCCATGGACAGCCCGGCGCGCGCGGTCTAGAGGCGCGGCCATGTCGTGTGTCGTGCGCATCATGTCGCCCCTCGTCCTGGCTGTGTTGCTTTTATCGGCGGCCGTGTCACGACCGGCCATGGCACACGCGATCCTGGTGCGCAGCACCCCTGTCGAAGGCGCCACGGTCGCGCCCGGCGCGATGGATATCCTGCTCACCTTCAACAGCCGCATCGATTCCAGCCGCTCCCGCCTTACCCTCACCGGCCCGGACGGCACCGCCACGGTCCTGCCGCTCGGTGCGCCGGCGGTGGACCAGCTGAACGGCCACGCCAGCCTCACGCAAGGTGCGTGGGTGCTGCGCTGGCAGGTGCTTGCGGTGGACGGCCATATCACCCGCGGCGATGTGCGCTTCAAGGTCGGTCTTCCCACGGCGGAGGCGCCCTGATCGATGGCCTTGCTGATTGACCTGTTCGGCTATCTCTCCGTCGTCATGCATGGTCTCACCGTCACCGCGCAGTCGGTCGCGGTGGGCGGCGTGCTGTTTCTGGTGTTCCTCGCCCGCCCGCTCGCCGGCAGCCTGGCGCGGGGCGAGGCGCTGCTGGCGACAGCCTCACGCATCGCGCTGTGGGGTGCGCTGGGGCTGATCATCTGCGACGCCATCGTGCTGGCAATGCAGACGGCTGTGCTGGTCGGCACGCTCGACATCAGCCCCCTGCAGGCGGTCGGCGCGGATTTCGCCCACGCGCTGCTGGTGAAGATGATGGCCGCCTCGGTGCTCGCCGCGCTGCTGCTGCTGGGCTTTGCCGGGCGCCCCGGGATCGTCACCGCGCTCGCGCTGCTGGTCGCCGCCGGGGTCGAGCTGGGTGCTGCAACATTGACCACCCATGCGGCCGCGCGGCTGACCGGGCAGCAGGATCTGCTCGTCGCGGAATGGTTCCACCAGCTCGGCGCGGCGATCTGGGTCGGCGGGCTGCCCTGCTTCCTCGCCGCCCTGGTGATGGTGCGTGACGGTGCCGGCTGGCGTCTGGTCGGTGCCCGCTACTCGCGCATGTCGATGCTGGGCGTGCTGTGCATCGTGGGCTCGGCGTTTGTGATGTGGCGCGGCTATGTCGGTGATCTCCACGGCCAGTATGGCACCGCCTATGGCGTGATGGTGGCCGCGAAGATGGCGATGTTCGGCGCCCTGCTGCTGCTGGGGCTGGGCAATTTCCTGACCGTCGAGGCACTGGGCCGCAACCAGGGCACCTCGGTGCTGCGCATGCGGCGCTTCGCCGAGGTGGAGTTCGGTGTCGGCATCACGATCTTTTTCGCCGCCGCGTCGCTCACCTCGGTGCCGCCGGCGGTGGATCTGATGCAGGACCGGGTGAGCTGGCACGAGATCGTCGAGCGCAACTGGCCGGAAATGCCGCTGATGTCCTCGCCGGACAATAATGATCTCGCGCTCGCCCAACTCCAGGCGCAGCTCGATCATGAGGCGGCGATGCATGAGGCCAAGCCGCAGCAGGCCTACACACCAGGGGACGGCACCATCTCGCCGCGCAACGCGAACGACATCGCCTGGTCGGAATATAACCATCACTGGTCTGGTGTGTTCGTTCTGCTGATCGGCCTGTTGGCGCTGCTGGATCGCGCGGGATTGCGCATCGCGCGCCATTGGCCATTGTTGTTTCTGGGCCTCGCCGTGTTCCTCGCGGTTCGTTCCGACCCCGAGGTCTGGCCGCTCGGGCCGGTCGGCTTCTTCTCCAGCATGCGCGATGTGGAGGTGCTCCAGCATCGCGTGTTTGTGCTGCTGGTGCTTGTCTTCGGCGTTTTCGAGTGGCGCGTGCGCGCCGGCGGGCTGGCGCGCAGCAATGCCGCCCTGGTGTTCCCGCTGATCAGCGCGCTCGGCGCGGCCTTGCTGCTCACCCATACGCACGCGATCGCCAACATCAAGGAACAGTTGCTGATCGAGATCACCCACACTCCGTTGGCGCTCAGCGGCGCTCTCGCCGGCTGGGCACGCTGGCTGGAACTGCGCCTGCCGCCCGGCCGCGGCGCGCGCATCGCCGGTTGGGTGTGGCCGTTGGCATTGATGTTCGTCGGGCTGATCCTGCTCGATTACCGCGAGGCCTGATACGAAGCTGTTTCAATTCGGTGCGCACGGAAACATTGCCCTGGACTAGCGTAGCGCATCGGTTGAACAGGAGATCATCGATGCGTTTGAAACTTCTCGCAGCGGCTGTGCTGTTTGCCCCAATGGCGGCGTTCGCCCAGGCGCCAGCCTCACCGCCTCCGGCACGCGGCCCCGACACTCCGATCACCCGCGCGCAGTTCATTCAGCGCGCCGCTGACCAGGCGGCCCGTCGCTTCGATGAAATCGATGTGAATCACACGGGAACGATCACCCGCGCCCAAATGCGGAGCTGGGCCGAAGCCAATCACGGCCACCGCCCGCCGCCACCCCAGCAATAGGCAGCAGGTGCCGTACAAGGCTGAGTTGGCGCCATCGTACGGCACCCTACCGCCGGGCGTTCTATGGTTCTTTTTTCAATAAAGGATCTGATCTTCCCTCAGCCCCGCCCGGCGATCCGCAGCAGGCGCTGGCGAATTTGGGTTCCAATCGCATCGAATGCGAATGCTGCCGTATGGTTCTGGGCGAGGCGTGTGAACTCTCTGATCGATACCTTGCCGACATCAAGATCGAGCAGATCCGCCTCAGGCTGCGCCAGGGCTGCCGGCAATATGTTGACCAGTTCGCGGATCGCCGCTGTCAATGCCGGAACGTCGCCGGTCGGCACCACCCGCCCGAGCCCGGCCGCAATGTGCGGCAGATTATAGCCGTCATAGACCACCGGCACGCAGCCCGCGCGCAATCCCTCCAACACCGGGCGGCAGAAGCCTTCATGGTATGACGGGATCACCAGAATATGCGCGGCATGAAACAGCCGCTCCCGCTCCGCGTCGTCGACGGTGCCGACAAAGCGCACGACGTCGCCAAGCCCATTCTGGCCGATCTGCGCGCGGATCTTCTCGAGATAGGATGTCTCGGACCTGGCCGTGTTGCCAACGATGCTCACCCGCACCGTCCCGGCCGCCAGATCAAGCCCGGCGATCGCGCTGACCAGATCATGCAGGCCCTTCGCGGGAACGATGCGCCCGATATAGAGCAGCTCGATCGGTGTCGCTGCCTTGTCGGCAAGATTGGCTGGCGCGGGCTCATCGACCACAATCGGCAGGATTTGGATGCGCGCGGGGTCGAAGCCGCGATCCAGCAACTCCCTCGCGTTCGTTGGGCTGACCGCCCAGATCTCATCGGCGCGCCGCAGCACGTCAATCTGCGCCAGCGAGCGCGCGATGGCTGGCCGGTCAGCCTCGCTGACGAAGCAGGCGGGGGTCACGTTGTGGAAATGCACAATTCGGATCGGCGGCCCTCCGGCGGCGAGCGCATCAAACAGATTGTTATACATACCGAAATGAAAAATCGCGATGTCGCTGTTCAGATAGTCTGGGTCGATCAGCAGGTCGGACACGTCGCGGCAGCGATGGAAAACGACATCGCAATAGTCGCAGGTGCAGCCGAAAAACATCGGTGTGAAGCCTCGATCGCCGGCAAGCGCGCGCATGGTGTCGCGCACCGAGGCAGAGATCGCGTCATATTTCGCCATCACCGGAGCGACGATCGCCACGCGCAACGGGCCGGCTGGCGCGCTCATGCGCCACGCCCGGTGTCCGCGCCGGCACGTTGGCTGGCGGCGCGCATGATCGCCACGATTCCCTCGGCCATCGGCTGCGGTGAGAAATGCCGTTCGTAGCGCGCGCGCGCCGCCGCACCCAGCCTGGCACGCAGGGCGGGGTCCGAGATCAGCCGCTCCAGCGCAGCAAGCAGCGAGGCCACGTCGTCAACCTCGGCGAGCAGCCCGCTCACACCGTCCTCGATCACCTCGACCATGCCGCCGACCCGGCATGCCACCGCCGGCTTGGCGAACATCATTGATTCCACAAGGATCAGGCCGAACGACTCATAGCGGCTGGGGGCGACGAAAATGTCGCAATCGCGGTAAAAGGCGCGCAAGGCGCCATCATCGACCTTGCCGTGGAAATGCACCCGCGCGCGCAGATCGGCAGACAAGGATGCCTGGAATGCCACGCGATAAGGCTGGCCGTCAGGTCCTGGCAGAGTATCGTCGCCGACCAGATCGACCTCCAGCGTGGGGTGGCGTGCCAGCAAATCCGGCAGCGACGCGAGCAGCACGGCGATGCCCTTGCGTGCTTCCATCCGACCGACGAACAGCAATCGCAACGCGCCGTCACCACGAAGCTGCGCCTGGGTGCCCGGAGGATCGGCCCAGTCCTCAAGACCGAGCGGCAGCACCGTGGTGCGTGGCGGATCCAGCGCCACCCCGTAGGCCTGCACAATGTCGCGCCGGATCGCCGCACTGATGGCATGCACGCCCGCGGCCTCGCGCAGCATCCGGGTTTCGAGCGCGATCATCGGCTCGAAGAAATATCTGCGCTGATCGGGGTCTACGGCAACCTCTGGCTTGCTGTCGAGCCAGAAGCGCATGGTGGTCTGCAAGCCGAGCACAACGGGGAATGTTGCATCGGCGAGGATCGCGATCGCCTCGCAATCCCAGATCGGCGCATACACCGCACTCACTCTCTGACGCTGCGCGATGCCGCGCAACGCCCGCAGCATGTTGCTGGAATGGTCCCAGATATTCGGTGGAACATCGAAGGTCGGGGTCTGGCGCGCAGGGTGCGGGGCCATCCGATGCACCCAGACATCGTCCTCGAAATCGAGGCGATCATGCCCCTCGCCGACGGTGAGCACATGAACATGATGCCCCATGGCGGCCACGCCGCGTGCCATCTGATGGATGTAGCGCCCCACGCCGCCCAGCCGTCCCAGCGGGTATTCCTGGCTCACGAACACGAACACCTCCCGCCCGTCCGCCGGAACCAGCCGGCTGAAGGGCAGGAACGGTGCCCGGAAGGCCGCCTCGGTGTCCGGCCTCAGCAGCCTGCGCTGTCCGGCCAGGCCGCGCACCAACCCATCCTCCCAGGCGCGATCAGCATCCGCGTCATATCGGTCGATATCGGATGCCGGCAGGCGGCCGGCATTGACGTGATGCAGCAACCCGTTCCGCTGCTCCGCGACGAAGGCTGTCATGTCCTCGATCGCCCGGCGCACCGGGTAGTGGCCCTTGTTGTTCACCAGCGAGAAATAGATCTTGTTCTTCAGCACCGGATACAGGACGCGAGTGACACGGTCTTCATTGCGGATCGCGCTGGGCAGGAATTTGTGCAGCACCACGGCATCAGACAGCTGGCGCATATGCCAGCCGGCATCCACCAGCCGGCAACAGACATCGGTCTCATCGAGAAAGAATTCGAACTCCTCGTCGAAACCACCGATCGCGATCAGCGCCTCGCGGCGAAAGGCGCTATTGCAGCCAAGCGCGTGCGGGAAGCTGAAGGACAGCGGGAAATTGAAATAATCGGCAGGTGCCTCAAGATCGAAATTGGCTTTGCCGAGCCGATCCACCGTGACATAGAGATGCTGCGCGCGGTATCCGGTATGGTCCATCACTTTGCCGCTGGCACCGCCGACGAAGGGCTCGTCGAACGCCGCACGGATTTGCTCCAGCCATGCGGGCTCCGGCAGTGAATCGTCGTCGATGAAGGCGATGATCTCACCGGCGGCCATTGCGATCCCGATATTGCGCGAGACCGACAGATTTCGTTCCGGGTTGCGCGCATGTTTGATGCGGCCATCCCATTGCGCCAGCACCTCGGCGATCCCGTCCTCGGTGGGGCCGCGCACCACGCACACTTCGAAGTCCTCGGCATCGAGAAACAACAGACAGCGCAGCGTGTTGGCCAGTGCGGCGGCACGCCCATCCGTGCAGATCACGATGGACACGCGTGGCGCCGGGGCGAGGGAAGGCGCAGCTGTCATCAGGGATCATCTCCTCAACGGCACCACCGCGCGGACGCGGCGTGCTTTCGCGTCACACCCGAGGGTCGGCCGTGCTCGTCATGGCCGGCGGGCGACGATCTCGAATTCGAAGCACTTGCCGTTGCGCCGGCCGGCCGCGGCGATCGCAACATTGTCGAACCCAGCCTCCTCGAGGATCGTGCTCAGACTGGCGGGCGTGAACATGTTGTAGTGGTAGTCGCCATCATAGTCCTGCGCGCCGAAGATCACCTCGCGGAAATCCTCGAACGCAT
The DNA here is from genome assembly GCA_903904805.1 of uncultured Rhodospirillales bacterium. Lineage (GTDB taxonomy): Bacteria > Pseudomonadota > Alphaproteobacteria > Acetobacterales > Acetobacteraceae > CAIVDX01. Next base: position 8,912 of record CAIVDX010000143.1, on the reverse strand, counting down.
ACGTGCCCGCGCTGGCACCGGCCAGCATCGCCTCGGCGTCCGGAACGATCGCGCGGAAGATCCCACCCGGGCGCAGTGCCGCGTGCCAGTGTGGCAACAGGCGCCGACGCAGCGCCTCCTGCGGGAAATGCTCAAGCAGGTGCGAGGAAAACACCTCATCGACGCTGCCCTTGTCGAACGGCAGATCGTCAACTTCGGCGATCACATCCACGCCGGGCAGGTCCCGCATGTCGACATTGATGTAGTCCGGCAATGCGATGTGCCCGCAACCGAGATTGACGCGCAGGGCGCCTTGGGCGGCTGCTGCAGCAACCTTTTCGGGCGCAAGCGTGCGGGATTGGGTCTTCTCCTCCGGCGCGGCGGCGCGGCTGCCTGGCCCATGCGCCATCTCATACATGATTTCCCGCCGCACGAATTCGATGCGATCCCAGATGCGTGAGATGTCGCCGCCAACAGCCGACAGCGCATGCTGATGATCCAACAGCGTTTGCCCCTGGCTCGTGAGTTCATTCCCCTGCCGCCTGAGGTCGCGACCGAAGGCGCTCACCATGTTGACGGCGTTGAGGAAGGCCGGGATGTTTTGGCGCCACCCATGTTCAAGCGCGCCAAGCCGGGCATCGATCGGTCCGACTCGTGCCTCGATATGTGCCCAGAGCCGGCGCCACACGGGGCGAAGCACTGGCGCGGCGATCTTGCGCGCAACAGATGTGAGCCGGGCCATGTGCGTCTCCGTTGTGGTGATCTGACACTGGCGGGTCATCCGCCGCGACGAAAGCTCCGACTGACATTGTCGCAACCCGGCGTCTTCGCGGCGATATCCTGTTGCCGCCGCTGCGACAAGTCTGTCGACGAAGACACACACGTGGTGACCGGCATGCCGGCCGACGCAGGCGCTCGAGACTTCAATCGCGATCCGCGTAGGGGTTCGTCGTCCCGCGCATCTGCAATCTGATGGGTACCCCGGGCATCTTGAAATGCTCGCGCAGCCCGTTCACCAGATAGCGCTGATAATCCTCGGGCAGCAATTCCGCGCGGGTGCCAAACAGGATGAAGGTCGGTGGCCGCGCCTTGGCCTGAGTCATGTAGCGCAGCTTCAGCCGTCGCCCCTGCACCAGCGGGGGGGGATGGCGTTCGAGCATCACCTCGAACCAGCGATTGAGTTCGGCCGTCGGCAGGCGGGTGTTCCACACCTCCGAGGCCGTGCGTACCATTGGCAGCAGCTTGTCCACGCCAGCGCCGGTGAGCGCGGAGAAGGTCAGCACCGGCAGGCCCTTCATCTGCGCCATCGAGGTTTCGAGCCGGTCGGTGATCGCTTTGCGGGTGGCGTTGCGATCCTCCACCGCGTCCCATTTATTCAGCGCGAGCACGCAGGCGCGGCCCTCCTTCTCGATCAGCCGGGCAATGTGCAGGTCCTGGTCGTGCAGGCCCAGGGCGGCATCCACCGTGAGCACCACCACCTCAGCCATCTTCAGCGCCTCGATCGAGGCGGAAGTGGACATCTTCTCCAACCCCTCCTCCACCTTGGAGCGGCGGCGCAGGCCGGCGGTGTCGACAAGTTCGATCTCGCCATGCTCGTCATGCAGGCGCACGGCGATGGAATCGCGGGTCAGACCCGGCTCCGGTCCGGTGATCATCCGCTCCTCGCCCAGCAGGCGATTGAGCAGGGTCGATTTGCCGGCGTTCGGGCGGCCGACGATGGCGAGCTTCAGCGGCCGGGTGCTCTCATCCTCGCCCTCCTCGGGTTCGGGCGGCAGTCGGTCGGCGATCTCGCTCATCAGATCCGCCAGGCCCTCACCATGCTCGGCCGACACGGCGACCGGATCGCCCAGGCCCAGCTCATAGGCCTCCAAAGCGGCATTGGAACCGCTGCGACCCTCCGCCTTGTTGGCCACCAGCATCACATTGCGGCCGGAGCGACGGAGGAAATTGGCAAAGCTGCGATCGGTGGGGGTGAGGCCCTCACGGCAATCGATCACGAACAGCACTAGGTCAGCGCCCTCAAAGGCGGTCTCGGCGGAGTTGCGCATCCGCCCGGCAAGCGAGTCCGGCGGCGCCTCCTCCAGCCCCGCGGTGTCGATCATCATCACCCGGCGCCCGCGCAGCAGCGCTTCCGCCTCGCGGCGGTCGCGCGTCACCCCCGGCGTGTCTGCCACGATGGCCAGCCGGCGTCCGACGAGGCGATTGAACAGCGTGGATTTGCCAACATTGGGCCGCCCGGCAATGGCGACGACTGGGAGCACGGGATTAGCGCCAGGCGCTCAGGCTGCCGTCGCCGGTCAGGATGAACATCATGCCCCCAGCGGCGACCGGCGAGACGGTGGCAATGCCCGGCAGACCGGTGGAGTCGAGCAGTTTGCCGGTCACCGGGTCGACCGCCTGCGCCTTCTTGGTGGTGCTGACAAACACGAGGCGGGAGTCGGCGAGCAGCGGGCCGACCCAGAAGATCGGGTCGCGCGATTTGTCCGGCCGCCCATAGCGGGGCAGGGAGACATCCCAGCGTGTCGCGCCGGTCTCGATCGACAGCGCAACGGCGATCTGATCCACGGTGACCAGAAACATCGTGTCGCCAACAATCAGCGGGGTCTGGCCACCGCCGAGGGAGCGGGTCCAGAGCCGTCGGCCGGTGTTCTGGTCGATGCACACCGTGGTGCCGGCGACCGACGTGGCATAGACGCGCCCGCCGGAGATCACCGGCAGGCCCCGCACGGTGGAGAAGTCGGTGGCGGCAACGCGCCCAACACCGGCTGCCAGCGTGTCGGTCCAGGCCATCGCGCCGGTATCGGCACGGATTGCGGTCAGTTCCCCGGTGCCGAAGCCGGCGACCACCAGGCCGGCGACCACCGCCGGCGAGGATTCCGACAGCACGCGCGAGGCGGAGGGCTTGGCCTGATAGGTCCAGATCGATTTGCCGTCGGCCATCGCCGCGCAGATCAGGCGGCTGTCGATGGTGGTGTAATACAGCCTGTCGCCCATGGGCACCGGAGCGGAACGGCCGGGCGTGCCGGTGGGCACCCGCCATTTGATCGCGCCGGTGGCGGCATCCAGCGCCAGCAGCTCGGCGCGGCCGGTGGTGGCCCAGATGGTGGTGCCGTCGGTGCTGATGCCGCCGCCGAGATTGGTGCTGCGGTCATCGTCGGGCTGGGTGTCGGTGCGCCAGAGGCGGCTGCCGGAGCCGAGTGTCCAGGCGGTGATCACCGCATCGGAATCCATCGCGAAGACGCGCTCGCCCTGGATCAGCGGCTGGGCGGTAAGGGCCGCGCGATAGCCCGCGCCATCGCCGATGTTGGAGCGCCAGACGCGGTCCATCGCGCCGCCGCCGGTCACATGGCCTGGCAGATGCGCGGTGGTGCGGCCGGGCGTGAGCCAATCGGGATTGGTCTCGGCCGGCGGCAGCACGATCGGTGTGGTGTCGACCCCGGCCGCCGAGCCGGCGCCGATCGGCCGGTCGGTCACCACGATCTCACGCGTGCCGGGCAGCGGCTTTTTGGTGGTGCCGAACCAATCGTCTAAAAAGTCGCCGGAGGTGACGTTGTCGATCGTCTCGCAGCCACCGAGCAGGGCGGCCCCGAGCAGAACAGAGCGGCGGCCCAGGTGCCGGCGGGATTTCGGAGAGGGCTGGGTCATCCATCAAGCCTTTGCAGCAGCGCGTTGGCGCGGCCGCGCACCGGATCGGGCGCGGCGGTATCGGAGAAGATCGCGCGCAATGTCTCCTTCGCGTGGGCGGTGTCGCCGGTGCGCAGATCGAGCAGCGCGGTCTGTTCCAGCGCAAGTGCGCGGAACGGGTTGGTCGGCGCCGTCAGCGGGCCGATCTTGTTGCGCAGGGCATTGGCATCGGCGTCGGGTGCGGCGTGGGTGACCGCCGCCAGGGTGGCAATGTCGCGCAGCAGCTGATCATTGGCCGGGTTGGCCGCGACAGCGCTCCACAAGGCCTGGGCGCCATCATGATCGCCCGTCTGATCCTTCAGCAGCGCCTCGTTCAGCTGCGCCAGCGCGCGGTATCCCTGCCCGGCCCCGGCGGCGACGCGTTCGAAGCCAGCCAAGGCGGCGTCGCGCTGGGCCTGCGTGGGGGCGCCAAGCAGCGCCTGGCGCTGCGCCTCGAGGAACAGGCTCGCCTCGGCCTGGCGCGCGGCAAGCTGGCGCGCCTGCCAGGCTTCCCAGCCGCCGACCCCGACGATGATCAGCCCGACCACAACGAGTGCCAGCCAGCCATAGCGTTTGAACAGGGCGCGCGCCTGGTCGGCGCGGAGGTCTTCCTCGACCTCGTCGAAGATATCGGGCACGCGATCCTCGTTAAAGGTGGTGGTGAAAGGTGGGGGGAAGCCGAGTGTGAAAGGTGGGCATCGTCCGGTGCGGCCGGACCATAGCCGCGCGGGCATCGTCGGGCAATCGAGTGGGCGCGCGGGGCTGTTAGCGCGGGATTAAGGGCGGCCTCGCAGGATGCCGCGATGCGATGGGTGGTGCTGGCGTCAGCGATAGGTCTGCTGGGGGGATGTGAGGTCTCCGCCGTCAGTCTTGGCTATGGCCTTGGGTTCAACATGGCCAGCCTCGTGTTCATCGGCCGCACCCCGCCGGACGCGGTGATCTCCGCCCTCAGCGGGCGCGATTGCAACATTGTTCACATCGACAACCGCCGCCCCTATTGCGCGGCGGATGAAGTGCCCCCCGCTCCGCCGGTCGCCTGCACGGCCAGCCTCGGTACGGTCGATTGCTGGCAGGCCCCACCGCGCGGGCAGGCCACCCTGGCCGATCAAAAGGCGTTGACGCCGGTGCAGCAGGTGAACCTGCAGCAGGGCTGGCTGGGCCGCCAATTGGGTGTGGATCAGCCGTAGGGCCCGGCGTTTGGGATCCTGGGCAACGAAAAAACGGCCAGCGATTGCTCGCTGGCCGTTCATCGTCATGTCGCGTCTGACCCTCCGAGGAGGCTCAGAGAGAGACCATCTTAGTTGAAGATGATCTCGACGCGGCGGTTCTGCGGCTCGCGCACGCCCTGCGCGGTCGGGACCAGCGGGTTCTTCTCGCCGAAGCCCTGGATGCCGATTTCCTTGGCGGGAACGCCGTCCTTCACGAGCTCGGCGGCAACCGCCTTGGCGCGACGGACCGAGAGGCCCTGGTTGTAGGCCGGCGTGCCGGAGAGATCGGTGTAGCCGTTCACGGCGATCTTCGTCACAGCCACCTTCTTGGAGTTGGCGGCGGCCTCGGCGATGATCTCCTTGGCGCGGGCGGTCAGGTCAGCCTTATCCCAGTCGAAGAACACCAGGTAGTTCTTGCTGATCGCGGCCGGCGGCGGGGCGACAACAACCGGCGCCGGAGTGGCGTGGTTGAAGGCGTAACGCAGGCCGATCTGGACCGAGTAGTTGTAGTCCTCGTTGAACTGGGCGGTCACCAGACCACCGAGCTTGTTGCCGGCGACAACGGCCGTCGAGCTGGCGTTGTAGTTGCGGTCACCGGCCAGCGAGAAGAAGCGAGCCTCACCCGTGACGGACAGGCCGGGAACACCCTTGATCGGGTAGGACACGCCGGCGATCACCTGATACGCGAACGAGCCGCGCTCAGAATTGATGTAGGTGGTCGTTGCCAGCGGGGTCGTGGTGTAGAAGTTCACGCCCTTCAGGTTGGACCAGCCATAGCCGATACCGGCGCCGACATACGGCGTCACCGGCCAGGCAACGGGGATGTCATACAGGATGTTGCCCATGGCGCTGAGCTTCTGCTCCTGGCCATGCGCGCCAACGTTGGAGCTGCTGGTCGCATTCAGGTTGTTGGCGCGATAGCCAACCTCAGCCTCGAGGCGCAGGCCATTGCCCAGGCCGTAGCCAAGGGCGCCAACGCCAACAAAGCCGGCATTGGTGTTGAAATTGCCGCTCGAGGAAAGCCGCTGGCCACTGTAGACGCCGGTCAGCGACTTCAGGTGGACATTGGACATCCAGTTCACGCCAGCGCCGCCGGACACATACAGGCCGGTGACAGTCTCAGCGTTCACGGCGACGGGCAGCGACAGGATCGTCGCGGCGAGCAGCGCGGTGCGAATCTTCATGTTTCTCTCCTCATTCGAATGTGCGCGGGGCGCGCAGCCGGGCGACCGGTGGCGCACATGCCCCCGCGTCTCGGTGTTCATCACATTACCATTCCCTGCCGTGCCGACGAGACACCCCAAGCCGTTTTAGACCAATTTCATGAGGATTTGATGCCTCTGTTGCGCATCGGCCACAGTCAGCTGCCGCAATTCGGCAACAGTCCGACGCAACGTAATGACAAATCACAAAAACGTGGCCGGAAATGGCGGTAACCCATCGGGCGAATCGACCTCCACCACCCACAAATCGGGGTCGCGGTCGACCTGGCGGGCAATATAGGCGTCGGCGGCGTCCTGGTCGACCGGACTCACACCGGTGCCGCGCAGCCAGCCCATCTCGCCATCCGCGCCACGCGCCTGGGTGAGCACGCACAGACCGTCGCGCCGGCGCAGCACAATCAGCACGCCGCCCGCATCGGCGTCGCCGCGCCGCAGCACCGCACCGGACCGCCCGGCAATGTTGGCCATGCGCAGGGCCGAGCTCACCCAGATGCCAGTTTTCAATCGTGCGTCGGCCATTGCGTGCTCCTGCCGGTGGTGGTCATTGGCTTGCGCCGCCCGGGCCGCACACCATACCAATGGTGCGTCCGAATGGAGTGCGCCGATGATCCGCCAAATCACTGCCGCTGTCGCCTGCCTGCTCGCCGTCGCGCTGCCCGCGCGGGCCGAGGACAGCCTCGCCTTTGGTCTGGATTGGCGCGCCGAGGCGGAATATGGCGGCTTCTACCAGGCGCTGGCCACAGGGCTCTATAAGCAAGCGGGCCTGGACGTGAGCATTCGCCAGGGCGGGCCGCAGGTGAACCAGACGCAGTTCCTGCTGGCCGGTCGGCTCGATGCCGCGATCGCGTCAAACAGCTTCCTGGCGCTGAATTTCGCCCAGGAGGGCCTGCCGCTGCAGGTGGTCGCCGCGATGTTCCAGCGCGATCCGGCGGTGCTGATCGCCCATGCCGGCCAGGGCAACGACTCCCTCGCCGCGTTGAAGGGCAAGCCGATCCTGATCGGCTCTGATGCCCGCAGCAGCTGGTGGCCCTTCCTGAAGGCGAAGTTCGGCTATGTGGACAGCCAGATCCGCCCCTACACCTTCAATCTGGCGCCGTTCCTGGCCGACAAGGGGGCGGTGCAGCAGGGCTATCTCGGCTCGGAGCCCTTTTCCATCCAGCAGGCCACCGGCGAGGTGCCGGTGGTGATGCTGCTCGCCGATTCCGGCTTCACCGGCTATGGCAGCCTCATCGCGGCCGGGCCGAACCTGCTCGGCAAGCGCCCGGAGGTGCTCAAGCGCTTCCTTGCCGCGACCAGGCAGGGATGGCTGAGCTATCTGCATGGTGACCCCGCCCCCGGCAACGCCGCGATCAAGGCCGACAATCCCGACATGACGGACGCGCTGATCGCCTTCGGCCGGCAGGCATTGCTGGAGCATGGCATCCTGGAATCCGGTGATGCGGTGACGATGGGCATCGGCGCGATGACCGCCGATCGCTGGTCCGCCTTCACCGCCTCGGTGGTGGCGCAGGGTCTCTACCCTGCAAGCCTGGACTGGAAAAAATCCGTGAACCTCGATTTTGTGTCGGCTCGGTCGCCGTGATGTTCGGCCCGAACGCTCAAAAGTTTTTTGCTTCTTTTTATCAAAAAAGCAGTCCTTCCCTTGCTTAATCTGTCGTCGATCTCCCGCCGCTTCCCCAACGGCGTGGAGGCACTCTCGGGCATCACTCTGCATGTCGGCACCGGCGATTTCATCGCCCTTCTCGGCCCATCGGGCTGTGGCAAATCCACGCTGCTGAGGCTGATCGCCGGCCTGGATCAACCCGATGGCGGCGCCATGGTCTGGGAGGGCGGCAGGGCGCCAGCACCGGGTGAGATCGGCTTCGTCTTCCAGGATGCCACGCTGCTGCCCTGGGCGAGTGCGGCAGACAATGTCTGGCTGCCGCTGCGTCTGCGCGGCGTGTCCCGTGCCGAGGCCGAACCCGCCGTGCGCCAGGCCCTCGCCCGGGTTGGTCTGGCCGGGTTCGAGAATGCCCAGCCACGGGCGCTGTCGGGCGGCATGCGCATGCGGGTGTCGATCGCGCGCGCGCTTGTGGCGAAGCCGAAGCTGCTGCTGATGGACGAGCCGTTCGCGGCGCTCGATGAATTCACCCGCCATGGGCTGCAGGAGGATCTGCTGGGCGTCTGGGCGGACCTTGGCTGCACCGTGGTGTTCGTCACCCACTCGATCTACGAGGCGGCGTTTCTCGCCCGGCGCATCGTGCTGATGTCGCCAAGGCCGGGTCGCATCGCCGCCGAGATCGGCTCCGACCTGCCCGCCAGCGGCCACAGCCGCACCGACCCGCGCTTCGCTGATCTGGTGGTGCGGATCACAGAGGCCATGCGCCCGGCCATGGTGGCGGCATGAGCCGCGTGCCGGGATGGGCGCCCACCGCCTTCGCCGCGCTGAGCCTGGCGATCTGGGAGGGCCTGGTGCGGGGCTTCGAGGTGCCCGCCTTCATCCTGCCCGGCCCGCTGGCGATCATCGGGGCGTTGCTCGACGACCCCGCAGGCCTGGGCGCAGCGTTGCTCAGCACCCTGGTGATCACCGGCGCGGCGCTGCTCGCCGCCGCCGTGCTGGGAACGGCGTTGGCGGCCGTGATGGCGGCCTCGCCCTGGGCCCGTGCGGCGATCCAGCCCTGGGCGGTGGTGCTGCAGGTCACCCCGATCGTGGCGATTGCCCCACTGCTCGTGATCTGGGTCGGCGTCGATCACGTCGAGCGGGCCGTCCTGATCCTGGCGACCATCGTTGCCTTTTTCCCAATCCTGTCGAACGCGACCTTCGGCCTGAGATCGGTCGACCCCGGCCTGTCCGATTTGT